>JANYAN010000493.1 GCA_025361305.1 Burkholderiales bacterium | reverse complement strand
CGCGAGCGCGAGTCGTATCTGAAAAGATTGCCGAGCAACGGGATGTTGCCCAGCAGCGGCACTTTCGATATACCGCCGCTGACGGCATCCTGGATTAGTCCGCCGAGCACGATGATCTGCCCGTCGTTGACGAGCACGGTCGATTCGATCGAGCGCTTGTTGGTGGTCGGGCCGTTCGGGTCCTTGGCCGTGGAAGCCTGCACGCTGGAGACCTCCTGGAAGATCTGCAGCTTGATCGTGCCGTTTTCGCTGATCTGCGGCTTGACCCGCAGTGTCAGGCCCACATCCTTGCGCTCGATGGTCTGGAACGGATTGACCGAGCCGCTGGCGGAATTGTTGCTGGTGTATTGGCCGGTGACAAAGGGAACGTTCTGGCCGATCACGATCTTGGCTTCTTCGTTGTCCAGGGTCAGCAGATTGGGCGTGGACAGCACATTGCCGTCGCCGTTGGTCTCAATGAACCGCGCCAGGAAACCCAGCACATAGACGCCGTTGACCTGGTTGACCAGGCCGAAATTCAGGCCGGTCGCGGGCACGGCCCCGCTGGTGCCGGCCTTGGTTGCCAGGTCGATGATGTTGGTGCCGCCTATGCTGAAATTGGTGCCCAGCAGGCCGACGGTGCTGTCGCCTTTCTTGCCGATCGGGCCTTGCCACTGGATGCCGAATTCGGCGGCCTTGTCGGCATTGACTTCGGCGATCAGGCTCTCCACGAATACCTGGGCCCGGCGCGCATCGAGCTGGTCGATCACGGCGCGTAGCTGCCGGTATTGCGGCTCCGGAGCCGTGATGACCAGCGAATTGGTGGCTGGGTCGGCCTGGATCTGGCCACCCGTGGACGGCTGGCCCGAACCCTGGGGTGCCGCCAGCGCGGGGCCGCCAACCACGGACGCTGGCGCCGAGAGCGCCGGCGAAGCAGCTGAGTTGTTGCCCGACAGCGCCGCACGCAGGGTGACGGCCAGTTTGACCGCCTCGGCATTCTTCAGGTAGACCACGTGGATGTTGCCCGACGCGTTGGTCGAACTCGGCTGGTCCAGTTTTTCAACCAGTGAACGAACCAGGTTCACCCGCGCCGGATTGGCGGCGCGTACGAGCAGCGTATTGCTGCGCGTCTCGGCGATCACGGTGGTGCGAAACGAGCTGTCGGCCTGGCCCTGCCCAGCAGCCACCGTGGCCGCGCCCGATTCGATCAACCTCTGCACGACCGGCGCGAGGTCGATTGCCAGGGCGTAGCGCAACGGCAGGACTTCGACGTCGGTGGCGTTCGAAACGTCCAGTGCCGCGATGATGCGGGCGATGCGCTGCAGGTTGTCAGCATAGTCCGTGACAACCAGCGAGTTGTTGCCCGGGTTGACGTTGATGGTGTTGTTCGGGCTGATCAGCGGGCGCAGGATCGGCACCAGGTTGGCCGCCGATTCGTAGTTCAGGCGGAAGATCTGGGTGACGATCTGATTGCCCCCGGCTGGCGTGCCCGCCGATACCGATCCGCCTTGCAGCTTGGCGTCCGCTTCGGGCACCACCTTGAGCAATCCGCCCGAGTCGACCACGCTGTAGCCCGAGAGGCGCAAGGTGGCCAGGAACTGCTCGAACGCCGCGGCCGGCGAGACCGGCCGGTCGGTGGACAGGCTGATCGTGCCCTTGACGCGTGGGTCGACCACGATATTGCGCCCCGTGATGGCCGCCATCGTGCGCGCTACGGCCTCTATTTCAGCATTGGCGAAATTCAGCGTGACCGGCTCGCCCCCGCGCGGGGTCTGCGCCACCGCAGGCAGCACGCCCAGCAGCGGAACGAGCAGCACAGAGACGAAGAATGCGTTGAAGTATTTCATCCTAGCCCAGGGTAATGATGGACCGGGGGCCGCTGCGCCGCCCGATGATGTTGAGCAGGTTTGCCAGTGCCGCTTCGCGCTCGGGCGCTGCGCTGGCCTCGCCCGTGAAACGCAGCCGCGAGCCTATCCATTGCCCGCGGCCGCTGAGCTGGAGGCTTCCTTCCAGCGTGCTCAGCTGGAGATCGGGCGTCGCGCCTCCTTGCAGGGTGATCAGGTAGCTGCCCATGGGCCTCAAGGTGGACAGGCGCGACGACAGCCGTTGCGCCGTGAGTTCGGCACGTCCGGCCACGGCCAGCCTGCCTTCGATCCATTCTACTGAAAGGTTCTGCGTGGACAGCAACAGATTGCCGTCGGGCTCAAGCGTGTTCCAGGGCGTTCCCAGGCCAGCCAGCGGTGCGGCGGGCCATTGGGATCGGCTGTCCTCCAGCGCGACACGCAGCCCGGCCCACCGGGGCTGCGCGTAAAGGCGCAACGGCTGCGGCATGCAGCAAGAAGCCTCGAGGTCGGCGCTGAGGCCGGTCCAGCCGGGCCGCAGGTGCCAATCCACCCGGCCCGGCAGCGGGGCCGCGTCTTTGCTGCCTGCGCCGCCTGTGAGGACCAGCTGCGCTGAACCGTTCCACAGCGTGCCACGCGGCTCGCCCAGCACCAACCGCCCGGCGCTGGCCTGTGAGACAGCCAGTGCCAGCCAGCGGGCCGGCGCGAACAGCAGCAGGGCCAGCACCAGTCCCACGCCGGCGCCGGCGGTCGCCCAGCCCCACGGCGTGGTGGGCCTTGATGCGGGTCGGGTACGGGCCACGGCAGCCAAGGGGTGGACTGGCGCGGCTAGGACGGCGGCAGGGCCAGCACCAGCGTGCCCTCCCACTGGCCGGCGGCGTTGCGGCTGAGACGGGCTTCGCCGGGCAGGGCCCGCGCGTCGGCGCGCGCTTGCGTCAGCCAGCGGGCCAGCGCTTCGGGGGGCACGCCCGTCAGGCTCACAGTGGCCCGATCGCCGGCCGCGCTCAAGCGCGCGGCGGTGCCCAGCCGCTGGCGCACCGAGGCCTCGAGTTGGCGCAGCGCGTCATCGTGGCTCTGGCGGGGCTGGGATTGAAGGGTTTGCGCTTGCGCCTGCAGGCTGAGCATCCGGCGCAGCTGATCGTCCAGCGTCCGGTGCTGGTCATCCGCGCCGCGCAGCGTCGTCAAGGCCGGGCCGATAGCCAGCCACCAGACCCACGCAACGGCCACGAGCGCCGCAGCGGCGGCCACCAGCCCTTTTTCGCGCGCGGCCAGCGCATCCCAGCGAGCACGCACCAGGCTGGCAGCGATCATGGGCCGGTCCCCTGCGTGATCAGCATGGTGTTGCCTTGTGGTGCGAACGCGTAGCCCTGGCCCTTCAGGCTGGCGGCCACTGCCTGTGCTTCTTCGGGGCCGAAGGCCAGCCCCTTGACACGCAATTCGCCGGCGGAAAATTCCAGCGCAGTGACCACGCGCTGAGGGGCGGCGACGCCCAGCGCGGCAAGCATCGCCTCCATGTCGCGCCCCGACGTGGCGCCAGTGAGTTGCCTCATCGCTGTGACTTCGCGTTCCATTTGCAGTGGTGCATCGACCACCACCTTCACTTGCGGGAAGGTCTGCGTCAGGATACGGCGGATCTGCTCGCGCTTGTCGGCCAGCGCGGTGCGTTCTCTCCAGGCCCAGGCGTTGAGGCCCACCAGATTCACCACCACCAGCAGCAAAAGCGCCCAGCGTGCCAGTCGCCAGGCCGGGGCCCGCAAGAAGTCGACCCATGCCGCGCCGGCCTTCTTGAAGGCGCGCGCCTGGCCGGAACTGGCCAGGTCGAACTGGGCCAGGTCCCATTCGGACTGGGCTGCTGCAAGCCAGCGCCCAGGCGCCTGCTGGAGTTCAAGCTTGCCGTGCAGCAGTTGTTCCGCCAGCGCCGCTACCGCCGGCTCTGCCAGCCGCCGGGCGTCGTCGGCCAGGGCCGGCAGCAGAGCCAGCGCCTGCGCCGACAGGGGCAGCAGCGTGACACCTTCATCGCCGGCGGCCACCAGCATCGGCCGATCCGGCGTACCCATGGCATACAACCGGTCAGGGCCTTCGGGTGTGAACTCCGGCACGATGCGCGCGGCCGGCCGCCCGGCTGCTTCCAGCGCCTGCACCGCATCGCGCAACCACTGCCGGTCGCAAACGGCAATCCAGGCCGGGGCCTCTGGCCGTGCCTGCGGCTGCAGGGCGAAGTGCAGGGTCTCGGGTTCGTCGAGCAGGCGGTCCTCAAGCAGGCCTTCGAGCACTGCGCGCAGGCGGGGTGATCCAGCGCTTGTGCCTTTGGGCAAATCGACGCGGTGCCACGACAGCCGCTCGACCGGCACGACAGCAATCACTTCGGCGCCAGCGCCACGCGGCGCCGGCAGCAGCGCGGCCGCTGCGCTACCGTGGCTGCCGACCGACCGGCCATCGTCGCTGAGCACGTACTCGAACTCGCTCGTTGGGCCAGCCGGCAGCGTGGGGAGAAGGGCGATCAATGAGCTCATGCGATGGGCGCATTGTAGGCAGGGGCACCGGCGCCCTCAGCGGGAGCCCTTTGCCACCGCTGGCGCTGCCGCTTCGGCAACGCCACGTTCCGTGTAGAGCGTCGTCACGTCGGCACCCGAAGTCCCCGGCGTGCGATATACCACCGAGCGCTGCTCTACGGTCAGCTGGTCCAGCCGCAGCCGCGCGTGCACCTCGAAGTAGCCCGATCCCACGCCCAGCAGAGCGTCGTTGAACTCGGTTTCATGCCCTGCCAGCAGCTTCCTGGCATCGTTGGGGCTGCGAAAGTGGGAGCGGTCGCGCTCGGTGACCAGCCGCTGTGCGTCGGCCAGGGTGATTCCGTCGACCATGGCGTAGATCACCTCGGCGCTGGCCGTGTTCAGATTGACGGGTGTCGTTGTCAGCGCGGGCGTGGGCAGCATGGTCACATACGGACGCAGCACGGCGACGGTCTGGGCCGACAGCCCGAGCCAGACAAGCTGATCAGTCCGCCGGGGCACCAGTGCCACCAGGGGATTGCCCTGCGCAGAGGTATCGGCGGCCAGGCGCAAGTTGGCGGCCAGTGTGGCCAATTCAGCCGAGGGCAGGCCGAGCAGTTCGAACAATCGGGTGAAGCTGGTCAGGCCCTTTGCGGAAACCTTGCCACCGTCGATCAGGTTGGCGACGTTCATCCGCGATTGCAGGTCGATGATCTGGCCGGACAGGAACGCATCGGGCGCTTCGGCGCCCGGCTCTGCGGGTGTTGTCTTGTCCGCCGCAAGGAACGTCGAGAGCCGCGCCTCCTGCAGCGGCACGGCCCAGGGCTCGGCCAGATAATCCGCGCCATCGCCGGATTTGCCGTCTTCGCGCAGCAGCAGCCGCGCCCAATCCAGTGCGCCTGTCAACAACCAGGCCGATTGCACCCTGGCGCGCTCGGCCGTTTCGACCTCAATGCCGCGCCATTGCTGCCAAAGTGCAGCCGCGGCAAACGTCGCCACCAGGCTGACGGTCAACATCGCGGCCAGCAGCGCCGCGCCGACCTGCGACGCCGGCGGGCAGCGGCGCGCGGGGCAATGGCGCCTCACGACTTGCCCCCGCCCGCTGTCGGCCGAACCCAATCGCGGGTTATCTTGCCGCCCAGGGCCTGTCCCGGCGGCAGCGTGAGCACCAGGCGCACGCCGTCGGGTACGACGGCCGGCACGCCCGAGACCGGCGCGGCTGCAGGCGTCGCCGTGCCGATGGCCGTTGCATCGCTGGACAGCGGATTGCTCCAGGCGCCGCCGCGGTAATAGAAGATCTGCCACTCGTCCAGCGGCGTCACCGCGACCTCGCTGCGCCTGTCTTCGTCGCCGGCGTTTTGCGACCAGATGTCGGCCTGCTGCCAGGCGGCGGCCAGCGCACTGCGCGTAATCAGCAGCGGCGACTGCCAGCGCAGCCATGTGCCGTTGCCGTTCACCACACGCCGGCTCCAGGCCACCACGCGGACACCGTCGCCGGCCGAGGCCGTGCTGCGCCGCGTGATGCGCAGCGCACGGCCGTTCCAGTCGATCGCGCTGACTTGCGGCAGCTGCAGCAGGGCATCGAGATCGGCGGACCACTGGGCCAGGCCGACTTCGAGCGTGGAGACCTCGTCGCTGCGGGCCTGGGTCTGCGCCTGGGCTCGCGTCATCGCATCCAGCCCGCGCCAGCTTAGAATGGCCAGCAGCGACATGACGAACAAGGCGACCAGCAGCTCCACCAGGGTAAAGCCCCGGGCTGTGCGGCGCTGTGGCAGGTGCCCGCTCACTAGTAGCGCCCCACGACGGTGGACAGCTTGAGAATGGGTGAGCTGCCGTCGGACACCTGGGCATCGACCCGCCGGAAACTCGGGTTCGGCGTGGACTGCACCGAAACCGTGACGCTGAATGGTCGCCCCGCCTGCTCGCAACCGACGCTCGTCTCGCCAAGCGTCGGCATCTGTGGGACCAGTCGCGCGCGCACCAGTTCGTTCTCGGCGCAGATGTGGGCCAGCATGACGTTCGACTGGCGCAACGCATTGTTGGTCAGTGCCGTCGTGGCTTGCAGGCCGGCCGTGAGCGCGATGGCCACGATGGCCAGCGCCACCAGGATCTCGATCAGGGTGAAGCCCCGATGCGCGGTACGACGGGCCTGCAAGCCGATCCGCGGACCCGTCATGGCGACTCCGACCCCGCCGCGAAGGGGCGCAGGCCGTCGGTCGCGACGCGCACGCTCCGATCGAGCCGCGACGCCGAACCCAGCAGCACTTCCTGAGGACCGATGATGGGCTCGGGCCCCAGCAGCAGGACGGGCGAGCCGCGCGCCAGCGTGGTGGGTGCCAGCCATTGCTCGGGCAGGGCATGCGGCGCAAGCCCGTCGAACTGGAAGCCGCCGGCCACCGGATGCCAGCGCACCGCGACACCGCTGGCGCGCGACTGCGCACGCGCCGATTCGAGCAGGGCTACCAGGCGCTGGGCCTCGCGCTCGAGCTGCGCGGCCTCTGGGTCGCGCAGCGACAAGGCCACACCGGCTGTGGCCAACGCAATGATGGCCACGACGACCAACAGCTCCAGCAGCGTGAAGCCATGGACAGCGCGGCCGTTCACCCTGACCGAAGGTGCGCGGGCCAGCTCACTGCCAGCTGCCGATATCCGCATTCTTGCCCTCTCCGCCGGGCTGGCCGTCAGCGCCGAACGACATCACGTCGACTTCGCCCTTGATGCCGGGGTTGAGGTATTGGTAAGGGCGCCCCCAGGGATCGTTGGGCAATTTTTCGACGTACGGCTTCCAGTTTGACGGGATCGGGCCCGTGGTGGGCCGCGCCAGCAGCGCCTGCAGGCCCTGGTCTGTGGTCGGAAAGCGCTGGTTGTCCAGTTTGTAGAGCTTGAGCGCCTGCATCAGGTTGTTGACGTCGGTCCTGGCCGCTGTGGCGCGCGCGTCCTCGGCGCGGTCGAGCACGTTGGGCACGATCAGCGCGGCGAGCACGCCGATGATGACCAGAACGACCATAAGTTCGATGAGCGTGAAACCTGCCTGCACGGCGCGCCGAAGCGAATTGGAAAGGTACTTCATGGGGTAGGTCGGTGATATCGCATCAATGATAATGGGGCATGGTCAGCAATTCGGTCGGCAGTTGGGGCGTGCGCGGCGGTTCTTTCCTGCTGTGGGGCCTGGCTGCCGCCAGTGTGGCCTATTGGGCGCTCAAGCTGGGCACAGGTCCAGCCGGTTCGACGCTCGTGCCGGTGGCGGCGCAGGCTGCCGCCGCGCCCGATCCCGCAGCCATCGCGCGGCTGCTCGGGGCCAGCCCCGCTGCCGCGGCACCGGTGGCCAGTGTTTCCAGCCGTTTCGTCCTGACCGGTGTTGTTGCAGGTCGCTCGCATGGCGGCGTCGCGCTGATCGCCATCGATGGCAAGCCGCCCAGGCCGGTTCACGTCGGCAGCGTCATCGACAACGGGGTCGTTTTGCAATCGGTAGAGGGCCGGCGCGCCGTCCTGGCGACCAGCCTGGATGGCCCGACCTTGGTGACGCTCGAATTGCCGCTGCGCCGGTAGGCCGATTTTGCCGGTGTGGGGCCAATTACTTGGTAGCCGACCTTCACGCCTGCAGGAACAGCCGGTAAACCGGGTTGTCGGTCTCTTCCACGTGCGGATAGCCCAGCGTATCGAGGAAGACCTTGAACGCCTTGTTGTCGGTCACCGGCACCTGCAGGCCGACCAGGATACGGCCGTAGTCGGCGCCCTGGTTGCGGTAGTGGAACAGCGTGATGTTCCAGCCCGGGCGCATGTGCCACAGGAACTTCATCAATGCGCCCGGCCGCTCAGGAAACACGAACCGCAACAGCCTTTCGTTCTGCGCCAGGGCAGAGCGGCCCCCCACCATGTGGCGGATATGCTCCTTGGCCAGATCGTCGTGCGTCAGGTCGAGCGCCTGGAAGCCGTGCCGGCCGAAGCTGGCGGCGATCTTCGCCGATTCGCCCTTGCCATGCGTGGTCAGGCCGACGAACACATGGGCCTGCGCTGCGTCGCTGATGCGGTAGTTGAACTCGGTGACATTGCGCGGCCCACCCGGCAGGTTGCCGATCAGTTCGCAAAAGCGCCTGAAGCTGCCTCGCTCCTCGGGAATGCTGACGGCGAACAAGGCCTCGCGCTCTTCGCCAACCTCGGCCCGCTCGGCCACGAAGCGCAAGCGGTCGAAGTTCATGTTCGCGCCGCACAGGATGGCCGCGTAGGTTTCGCCCCGCGTCTTGTGCAGCGCCACGTATTGCTTGATCGCGGCCACGGCCAGCGCGCCGGCGGGCTCGACGATGCTGCGCGTGTCCACGAAGACGTCCTTGATCGCCGCGCACACGGCGTCGGTGTCCACTGTCATGAACTCGTCCACCAGGTCACGGGCGATGCGAAACGTTTCCTTGCCGACCAGCTTGACGGCTGTGCCGTCGGAAAACAAGCCCACGTCGCTCAATGTGACCCGCTTCCTGGCAGCGACCGACTGGGCCATGGCGTCGGAGTCGTTCATCTGCACGCCGATCACCTTGATCTCCGGACGCACCGCCTTGATGTAGTTGGCCACGCCGGACACCAGCCCGCCGCCGCCGATGGCCACGAACACCGCGTGCAGCGGGCCCTGGTGCTGGCGCAGGATCTCCATGGCAATCGTGCCCTGGCCGGCGATGACGTCGGGGTCGTCGAACGGGTGGACAAAGGTCAGGCCCTGGGCCTTCTCGAGCGCTGTCGCGTGGACAAACGCATCCGAATAGCTTTCGCCGTGGAGCAGCACTTCGCCGCCGAGGGCTTTCACCGCGTCGACCTTCAGTTGCGGCGTGGTGACAGGCATCACGATCACGGCGCGCGCGCCCAGCTTGTGGGCCGACATCGCCACACCCTGGGCATGGTTGCCGGCCGAAGCGCAGATCACCCCGCGGGCCAATTGCTCGGGCGTCAGCTGAGCCATCTTGTTGTAGGCGCCGCGCAGCTTGAAACTGAAGACGGCCTGCTGGTCTTCCCGCTTGAGCAGCACCTTGTTGTGCAGCCGCCGGCTGAGGTTCCTGGCCGGTTCCAGGGCCGATTCCACCGCCACGTCGTAGACCCGCGCCGTGAGAATCTTCTTGAGGTAGTCGGCGGGCTTCAAAGGCTTGCTCATAGGCGGCCAATGATAAGGGCGCGGAAAAAAGCCCCCGGTTCTTGCGATCCGGGGGCTGAATCCACCAGAAGAGGTGGAGGAGACAATCGTCCGCACAACAAACCGTTATGCTGCGCGATCAGTATAGCCCGGGCATTGCTGCATTGCAGCATGCAGTGCTGTCTCAATCTGAGACAAAGACGCAGGAATCGACAATGGAATGCTTGGTGAGTTGGACCGGCGCCACAGGCGCGCGGTCGGGAATGGGTTTCATGGCGGAAACGGGCAGCGGCCATGTCCTGCTCATGGATGGGGCGCCGGACCCGGCCAAGCCCGAAAACGGAGGCCAGAACCTGGCTGCGCGGCCAATGGAAACCGTGTTGGCAGGCACCGGCGGCTGCACCGCCTATGACGTTGTGCTGATCCTCAAACGCGGTCGCCATGACGTGCGCGGCTGTACCGTCAAACTCGAAGCCGATCGCGCGCCCGCCGATCCAAAGGTGTTCACCGGCATCCGCATGCACTTCACCGTCACTGGCAAGGGCGTACCCGCAAACGCTGTCGAACGGGCGATTGCATTGAGCCACGAGAAATACTGCTCGGCCAGCGTCATGCTGGGCAAGACAGCGCAGATCACGACCAGCTTCGAGGTGGTCGAAGCCTGATCAGATGTAGTGCGCCGTGGTCGTCATGACCTTGGCCGCAGCCCGCATCAGTGCCTTGGCTGGTGGCGGCAGTTCGAGGGCTCCGGCATCCAATGCCTGGGCTGCATGAACCGCTTCGTCATCCTTCATCTGCACCACAATGGCCCGTGAGGCGTGGTCGCCGGCGGGCAGCCGCGTCATGTGGCTTTCCAGATGGGCCTCGACCTGGCGCTCGGTTTCGACCACAAAACCCAGGCTGATCCGATCGCCCAGGCGCCCCGCCACCAGGCCCAAGCCAAAGGCGCCGGCGTACCACAGCGGATTGAGCAGCGACGGTCGCGCGCCAAGATCGGACAGGCGCGCAGCGGTCCAGGCCAGGTGGTCGGTTTCCTCCCTCGCCGCGCGCTTGAAGTGGGCCCGCAGGCCGGCGTCAGGGGTGGCCAGCGCCTGGGCCGTGTACAGGGCCTGGGCACAGACTTCACCGACGTGGTTGACCCGCATCAGGGCAGCCGCAAGACGGCGTTCCGGCTCGCCCAGGTGGGTTTCGTCGGCCGGCCAGACAGGGCAGGCACGGCTGGCGTGTGGCGGGGCAAAGAGGGTGCGCAGCGCGCTGTCGGCAGCGCCTAGAATTCGGTCCATGCAGGCAGTTTATAGGTGGCCGGGGCCGATCGGGCACGGATTCTGCTGTGTACCTTCTTTTTTTGCAATCCGAAACGGGAGGGCGGGGGTGTTGCGTCGCTTCCACGACCCGGCTGGAAGCTGTTGTCCGGGTGCAACGAAACCCGGTTGCTGAGGCTAAATACTTTGCGAAAGCGATGCCCCTCTGGTGCAATTACGTCAACTTCCCAAAAGGAGGTTGGCCCGGGGATCCGGCGGGAGCACAAAAGTGCCTGCATTTCGTGACCCCTTCGCACCGGAGCCCTCTGTTTAACCTTGGAGAAACTTGCAATGAAAAAGACCCTGATTGCTTTGGCTGTGCTGGCTGCTGCCGGCACCGCTTCTGCCCAATCTTCCGTAACGCTATTTGGTGTGGTTGACGCCACGTTGGCTCACGGTTCCGGCAGCGTGGCGAACAAGACCGCGTTGGTTCCTTCGGGCTACAACAGCTCGCGTCTGGGCTTCCGTGGCACGGAAGACCTCGGCGGTGGCCTGTCGGCTTCGTTCTGGCTTGAAGCTGGCCTGAACAACGACAACGGCACCGGCGCTGCTACCAACACCAACAACCGTTCCACTGGCGGCGGCGTGTTCACCACGTATGCGCGCGGCTCGACGCTGCCCAGCGGCGCGGTCTGCAGCGCAACGGCCTTTACGCCTGATGGCGCCGCAGGCTGCAACGTGTCTAACACGACCAACGGCAATCAAGGCCTCACGTTCAACCGTCGTTCGACGGTGAGCCTGGCCGGCGGCTGGGGCGAAATTCGCCTGGGCCGTGACTACACCCCGCAATTCTGGACCATGACGATCTTTGATCCGTTCGGTACCAACGGCGTGGGCACCTATATTGGCCTGAACACCGGCATCACCGGCTCGACGGCTGTCCGTGCTTCCAACAGCATGGGCTACTTCCTGCCGGGCAATCTGGGCGGCTTCTATGGCCAGGCCCAGTACTACCTGGGTGAGCTCGCCAGCAACACCGCCAATGTCTCGGCTGATGACGGCAAGGGTTACGGCGTGCGCCTCGGTTATGCAGGTGGCCCGATCAACGTAGCGCTGGCCTTCAGCAAGACCAACAACACGGTCGGCGGCGACATCAAGCAAAACAACGTCGGTGGTCAGTACGACTTCGGCGTTGCGCAGCTGATGGGTCAATACGAGTGGGATACAGGCCCCGTGGGCGGCGTCTCGCACAAGGGCAAGGGCTGGCTGCTGGGCGGCCTGGTGCCGGTCGGCGTTGGCCAGATCCGTGTGGCTTACTCGCAATACAAGGTTGACGTGACCGGCGATCCGACTGTCAAGCAGTGGGCTCTGGGCTACGTGCACAACCTGAGCAAGCGCACCGCCCTGTACGCCACCTACGCTCACGTGACCGACAGCGGCGGCCAGTCGTTTGCCCTGAACGGCGCGACGACTTCGGTCAACGGCTCTTCGAGCGGCTACGACTTCGGTCTGCGTCACGCCTTCTGATGTCCCGGCTGGCCTTGTGCCAGCCTGGTATCCAGAAGCCAGAAAGCCGCCTTCGGGCGGCTTTTCTTATGGGCCAGATGCTTTAAGCCTGAAGGAAACCCCTGTGTTGGCATGGTGCGTGCTCTGATAGCATGACCGGTTGCCACAACCATCGAGATGCTCGCCTTTGTTCTGCGCCGCCTGCTCCAGGCTGTGATCGTGATGATCGCAGTGGCATTCATCGCATTCATGCTGTTCCAGTACGTCGGAGACCCTGTGGTGTTCCTGCTGGGGCAGGACGCCACGCCCGCCCAGATCGGCCAACTCCATATCGATCTCGGGCTGGACCAGCCCTTCTTCATCCAGTTCTGGCATTTCCTGGTCAACGCCGCGCAGGGTGAATTCGGGCTCAGCCTGCGCCAGGGCGCCAAGGTGTCCCGCCTGATTGGTGAACGTTTCCCGGCCACGCTCGAACTGGCCAGCGTCGCCGGCCTGCTGGCGGTGACGCTCGGCATCCCCATGGGTGTCTACGCGGCGCTGCGGCGCGGCACCTTCATGAGCCAGGTCTTCATGACGGTGTCGCTGCTGGGGGTGTCGCTGCCTACATTCCTGATCGGCATCCTGCTGATCCTCTTGTTCGCCGTGGTGCTGGGCTGGTTTCCAAGTTTCGGCCGCGGTGAGGTGGTCAAGCTGGGCTGGTGGAGCAGCGGCCTGTTCACGCGCGATGGCTGGCATCACATCGTCCTGCCCGCGGTGACGCTGGCTATTTTTCAGCTCACGCTGATCATGCGGCTGGTGCGCGCCGAGATGCTCGAGGTACTGCGCACCGACTACATCAAGTTCGGCCGGGCCCGTGGCCTTTCCAATCGTGCCATCCACTTCGGCCATGCTCTCAAGAACACGCTGGTGCCGGTGATCACGATCATCGGCCTGCAGCTGGGCACGCTGATCGCCTTTTCCATCATCACCGAGACCGTCTTCCAATGGCCGGGCATGGGGCTCCTGTTCATCCAGGCCGTGACCTTTGCCGACATTCCCGTGATGGCCGCGTATCTTTGCCTGATCGCGCTGATCTTCGTCGTGATCAACCTGGCCGTTGACCTTCTGTATTTCGCTGTCGATCCCCGGCTGCGCGCCGGCAACGCTGGAGGACACTGATGCTCGCACCTCGCCTGAAGGCCAATGGCCGTGCCTTTGCGCACATTGCAGCCTGGCACCCTGAGCTCACCGCGCTGCGGCGCGACCTGCACGCCCACCCCGAACTCGGTTTCGAAGAGGTGTACACATCGGGCCGCGTCAAGGAGGCGCTCAAGCTGTGTGGCGTGGACGAGATCCACGCCGGCATCGGCAAGACCGGTGTAGTCGCTGTCGTCAAGGGCAAGCGCAGCGCGAGCGGCCGAATGATAGGGCTGCGTGCCGACATGGATGCGCTGACCATGACCGAGCAGAACGATTTCGCGTGGCGCTCGTCCAGGCCCGGCATGATGCATGGCTGCGGCCATGACGGCCACACCGCCATGCTGGTCGGGGCGGCACGCTACCTGGCCGAGACGCGCAATTTCGATGGCACGGCGGTGCTGATCTTCCAGCCGGGCGAAGAGGGCTTTGCCGGAGCCAAGGCCATGATCGAGGATGGCCTGTTCGAAAGGTTCCCGGTGCAGGCTGTCTACGCCATGCACAACTGGCCGGCCATGAAGCCCGGCACCGTAGGGATCAATGCCGGGCCGATGATGGCCGCCGCCGACCGCGTCACGATCGAAATCACCGGCAAGGGCGGCCACGGTGCACACGCGTACCTCACCATTGATCCCGTCGTGGTTGCGGCCCACATCATCACGGCCGTGCAAAGCATCGTGTCGCGCAACGTCAGGCCGATCGACAACGCCGTGATCAGCCTGTGCGCCATGCAGGCAGGCGACATGGGTGCCATGAGCGTGATACCGGGCAAGGCTACTCTAGTGGGCACGGTGCGCACATTCAGTCCGGACGTGCAGGACTTGGTCGAGCGGCGCCTGCACGAGCTTTGCAGCGCGGTGGCGCTGGGCTTTGGCGCCTCGGCCACGGTGAAGTTCGAACGCATCTATCCGGCCACGATCAATTCGGCCGATGAGGCCTTGTTCGCCGGCGACGTGGCCGAGTCCGTGGTGGGGGCCGGCAACCTGGTGCGCAACATGGAGCCGAGCATGGGCGCTGAAGATTTCTCCTTCATGCTGCAGGCCAAGCCCGGCGCCTACCTCAGGCTCGGCCAGGGCGGCGAGGGCAGCTGCTTCCTGCACAACAGCCGCTACGATTTCAACGATGACGTTTTGCCACTGGGCTCGGCGCTCCATGCGAGCCTGGCCGAACAGGCGATGCCGCTAGGCGAATGATTTTTCCGACGGACCCGTTTAAACAAGAGGAACCAGTGATGAATTTCAAGTCGACCCCCCTTTCAGCCTCGATCCTGCTTGCGCTGGCCTGCCTGGGCACGACCGCCAGTGCGGTGACGCTGAGAATCGGCAACCAGGGCGACGCCCTGTCCATGGATCCGCATTCCCTGAGCGAATCGCTGCAGATCAGCGTCAACGAGAACGTCTACGAGCCGCTTGTCACGCGCGGGCGCGACTACAAGCTGGCGCCGGCACTGGCCACCGACTGGAAGCAGACGGCACCGACAGTGTGGCGATTCAACCTGCGCAAGGGCGTGCAATTTCACGACGGAACGCCGTTCACGGCCGATGACGTGATCTTCAGCTATGAGCGCGCCAGGGGCGATGGCTCGGACATGAAGAGTTACGTCGGCCAGGTCAAGGAGATGAGGAAGATCAGCGACCACCAGCTCGACATCGTCACGAAGGCCCCGTTCCCCATCCTTCCCGAGCTGTTCACGCACTTCGACATCATGAGCAAGAAGTGGTGCGAAACCAACCAGGCCACCACGCCGGTGGACCGCCGCAAGGGCATCGAGAACGCAGCTTCCTTCCGGGCCAACGGAACGGGCGCCTACCGGCTGCGCGAGCGCCAGCCGAATGTGCGCACCACCTATGTGCGCAACGGCAATTACTGGGGCAAGATCGACGGCAACGTGGATGAAGTGATCTTCAACGTCATCGGCAACGATGCCACGCGCGTCGCGGCGCTGATTTCAGGCGAGATCGATGTCATGGAGCCGGTGCCGGTGCAGGACGTCGATCGCCTCAAGACCGCATCGAACCTCAAGGTGTTGCAAGGCCCGGAACTGCGCGTCATTTTTCTGGGCATGGACCAGAAGCGCGACGAGCTGCAGTTTTCGAATGTCAAGGGCAAGAATCCGTTCAAGGACAAGCGGGTGCGCCAGGCCTTTTACCAGGCGATCGACGTCGAGGGGATCAAGCGGACCGTCATGCGCGGCGCATCGACACCGGTCGCGTTGATGCTTCCCCC
>JANYAN010000458.1 GCA_025361305.1 Burkholderiales bacterium | reverse complement strand
CCCGGCAGTTTGCCGATGCCCTCGCAGGTACCATCCGGGCATGAAACCCGGCGACGCCTCCTCCCCCCGTATTTCGTTCGGCCTGGGCAGCCGTGTCTGCATCGTGACCGGTGGCGCCCAGGGCATTGGCGAGGCCTGCGCGCGCCGCTTCGCCGCCGAAGGCGCCAAAGTCGTGATCGCCGACCTGGACGATACGCGTGGCCATGCGCTGGCGGTCGAACTGGGCGCCATGTACGTCCATTGCGACGTCGGAGACAAGAGCCAGGTCGACGCGCTGGTCAGCCAGACCGTCCAGCGGCATGGCACTATCGACGTGCTGGTCAATAACGCCGGCATTTTCAAGGCGGCGGATTTCCTGGACGTCACCGAAGCCGACTTCGACGCGGTACTGCGCGTCAACCTCAAGGGCGCCTTTCTTGTGGGGCAGGCCGTGGCACGCGTCATGGCGCGAGCCGGCAAGGGCAGCATCGTCAACATGAGCTCGGTCAACGCCGTGCTGGCCATCCCCAACATCGCCAGCTACAACGTCAGCAAGGGCGGCATCAACCAGCTCACGCGGGTCATGGCGTTGGCCCTGGCCGACAAGGGGATCCGCGTCAACGCGGTTGCCCCCGGCACGATTGCGACCGAGTTGGCGGCCCGCGCGGTGTTGACCAGCGAGGAGGCCAAGGCACGCATCATGAGCCGCACGCCGATGAAGCGCCTGGGCGAGCCGCACGAAATTGCCGATACCGTGGCCTACCTGGCCAGCGATGCGGCCAGCTACATCACCGGCGAGATCGTCGTGGTCGATGGCGGGCGTATGACGCTGAATTACACGGTGCCGGTGTAGCGCCGGGGCCGCGGATCAGGTGGACGAGCGACGGATTTGCAAGGGTGCCGGAGCCGTAAGGTCCTGGTTCACTTGCCCCTGACTGGGACGGAAGCGCGAATCGCCGTCCAGCAGCGACTGCGACAGCCCGGGCTTGGACGAGGTTTGGCTGTCCGAGCTTGCGTGCATTGCCCCCTGCGGCGCCGCCCGCTGGCGGCTGGTGGTAATGCCGCCGACAAAATACAGGGCCGCCAGGGCCCGCGCCATCTGCATGTCGCCTATACCGGTGCGATCCTGCAATTCGACAAAGGTGCCCGGCGCCAGTGCCAGTTCGCGGATCAGGACCAGATGCGTGTCCTTGAGCATCCGGTGCGGCACCCGCGGCGAGCGCCGGAAGTACAGCTTCGCAGTGCGATAGCGCACGGGCAGGAGGTCTCGAGTACTGCGGGTCGCGAATTGCCACATCAGCTGCGACAGGTCGATGCGATCGAAATGCGCGGGGATCGTACCGGCCGATTCGGGCCGCCCGCCCCACTCCGCCTGCTGGATGTCGGCCGGGCCGGCTGCCGGCGTGATGCCAACGTCGCCGTGAAGATCAATCACCGCCACCAGCGACCCGTGCACAGAGAGGTGATAGATGTCCGATTTCAGGTCGGCCTGCCGCTCGACCAGCGCCCCGGCGACCGCGAACTGTGCCACCAGGGGCTTGAGCCAGGTCTCGATATGCGCCAGGACAGCCGCCAGGCTTTCCCTGGACGCCGGGTCGAAGGTATAGAGCGGCTTGAAGTCGCCGGGCGCCAGCGGAAGCGAAAACGCAATGGGCCGTTCGACTTCGTTCAGGTTCAACTGGGTGGCCCGGCTGGTCGGCTCGGCAGCCGGAACCCTGACGACGCCGTTCTCGAGCGCCTGGACGCGCGCGCCGTTCACGAACCAGGCATCGGCGTCCGAAAACGCGACCACCTGCCACGTCATGGCACCTGAATGGGTTTTCAACCGGTGAGTCAGGTATTCCTGTTGCTCCGCCGAAAAGCCGATCAATCCGAGCCGAAGCACGGGTAGCTCGAGCGACATCCGATACCCCCTTCAACACGCTCTCTTGAGCGGTGGGGTCCGCAAAGACCCTTCTGGAACAAATATACGCCGTGTGTAAAGAATCACAACGGGTATTTGGGGTCGGGGCCCCAGCGGCCTGCCAGGTTCTTGAGCAACTGGTTGGTCGCCGCCAGCCGTCGGTTGCGGGCGTCCAGCAGCCCGCGTTCGCCCCCCAGGACGAGGGCCTGCGCAGTGACGACAGTGAGGTAGCTGGCAGTGCCGGCGCGATACTGGTTGTCGGTGATCTCCAGGGTCTTTCGGGCCTCGACCACCGATTGCTCCAGAAGTGCAACCTGCTGTTGTAACAACGCCACGAGCGTGAGGTTGTCTTCCACTTCCTGCATCGCCGTCAACACCGCCTGGCGGTAGGCTGCGGCGGCTTGGTCGGTGGCGGCGACGGCACTGTCGACAGCGGCACTGCGCGCACCGCCGTCGAATACAGCCAGCGCCACCGCCGGACCAAGCGCCCAGAATAGGTTGGGCGCCGACAGCAGATTGGCCACTGCCGATCCGCGGTAACCGCCGCTGGCCGAAAGGGTGACGGCCGGGAAAAAGGCAGCCCGGGCGGCACCGATCTGGGCATTGGCAGCGGCGACGCGGCGTTCGGCAGCGGCAAT
>JANYAN010000433.1 GCA_025361305.1 Burkholderiales bacterium | reverse complement strand
CTGCAATGAAGACCTTGGCGGGCGCAACCTTGCCCGCAGCCGTGATCTGGCCGTTGAAGAAGCGGCCGAAGGCGTTGGCGGCCTCGATGACGGCGCGGTAGCCGGCGACGCCCGCCTGTGACGTCAAGGCGTCCATCTTCTGGGCCCGGGAGAGCGTTCGCGGCAGTGCGTCGATCGCCAGCACGGTGGCCTTCTTGGCTGCCAGCTGCTGCAAGAGGTCGGGGTTTTGCGCGGGCCAGATGAAGCTGATCAGGGTGCCGCCTTCGCGCATGAGGCCGACTTCTTGCGGGCTTGGGGCCCGTACCTTGAAGACGATGTCTGCCCGGGCCCAGAGTTCAGCCGCTGTTGCCGCGACCTGCGCACCAGCAGCGCGGTAAGTGTCGTCGCCGAAATTCGCGGCGTCGCCCGCACCGCTCTGGACGGCCACCGCAAACCCCAGCTTGACCAGTCTTTCCACCACTTCGGGGACCGTGGCGACACGCTTTTCGCCGGCCGCCGTTTCCTTCGGGATGCCGATAAGCAAAGGCTTCTTGGCCGTCTCGGGCGTGACGGCGTCACGGGGTTCGCCCGCCGTGATCTCGGCAGGTACGCCATTTGGCATGGACGCTTCTCCTCGCAGGAATTGAACTTGCTTGTACTGGGCTAGGTTGTAGGCCGATAGCTTACATGAAAGGTTTGTGCAGCTTGACCGCGCCGGGGGACAAAGCCTGCGCTATGTCAAATGCCGCGATTGCAAAGCGCGGTGCCGGCCCCACGTCTGGATAACCGACTCGATCAGACCCATGCCGATCCCCTACCTGCTTGCCATTTCGGCGATGTTTCACCTGTATGTCGGTGCGCGCCTGGTCCCCGCCCTGCCTGGCGCCGCTTCCGCAATGCTTGCTGCAGCCTTGCTCGCCAGCACCGTGCTCATGCCGGTGGGCCTGGTTGCCAGACGGGTGGCCGGCCCGGCGACGGCCGACCGGCTGGCCTGGACCGGCATGCTGCTGATGGGCCTGTTCTCTTCGTTGCTGGTGTTCACGATCCTGCGAGACATCGTGCTGCTTCTGGGCGGCGTGCTCAGCTGGTTTTCCGCGGCCATCGCGCTCGAGCCGCTGCGCGCATCGACGGCAAAGGCGGTACCCGTGCTGGCATTCGGGGCGTCCCTGGTGGGCTTGTTCAACGCCCGGCGCACCGCCGCGGTGGTCTCCGTTGATGTGCCGATCACGGGCCTGCCAGTCGCGCTGCACGGCTTCACCCTGGCCCAGATCAGCGACATCCATGTCGGCCCCACGATCAAGGAGGCCTACCTGCACGGGATCGTGGCGGCGGTGAACCGGCTCGAGCCCGATCTGGTGGCCATCACCGGCGACCTGGTCGACGGTTCGGTGGCCGAACTGGGCCGCCATGTCTCGCCGCTGACGCAGCTGAAGTCCCGGCACGGCACCTACTTCGTCACCGGAAACCATGAGTACTACTCCGGCGCTCACGCATGGATCGTCGAATTGCGTCGCCTGGGCATCACCGTGCTGCTGAATGAGCATGTCGTGCTGGAACGCGACGGCGTGCTCCTGGTGCTGGCGGGCGTCACCGACTACGGCGCCCATCATTTCGACCCGGCCCACCAGAGCGACCCCGGGCTCGCGCTGACTGGCGCCCCCGACAACGCCGGCGCGAAGCTGCTGCTTGCCCACCAGCCGCGCAGTGCGGCGGCAGCTGAGCAGGCGGGCTTCCACCTGCAGCTGTCCGGACATACCCACGGCGGCCAGTTTCTGCCCTGGAATCTGCTGGTGCGCCTGCAGCAGCCCTTCACCTCGGGCCTGCACCGGCTAGGCGGGCTTTGGGTCTATGTCAGTCGGGGCACCGGCTACTGGGGCCCGCCCAAGCGCCTGGGCGCACCGTCGGAAATCACGTTCGTGCGGCTGGTGACAGCCGGTTGATCAGTTGGGGACAGAGCTAAAGGTCTGTCCCACAATGTCACATAGAGCGCCGGCCCGTCAGGGCGCGAACTGCTCCGAGCCCACCAGGCCGATCTTGCTCAGTCCCAGCCGCTGGGCCGAAGCCAGCACGGCAGCAACGGCGTCGTACTTGACAGCCCGGTCGGGCCGGAAGTGGATTTCGGGCTGCTGCGGCCGCGAGGCGGCTTCGCGCAGACGCGCCTCCAGCGCCTCCCTGTCGGGCACGGCCTCGCCGTCCCAGAACAGCAGACCGCCCGGATTGAGGTCGATCCTGACGATCTGCGGCGGCTCGAGCGGCGGCGGCACGTTGTTCCCCGGCATCTCGAGGTTGACCGAATGCAGCTGGATCGGGATCGTGATGATGAGCATCACCAGCAACACAAGCAAGACGTCCACCAGCGGCGTCGTGTTGATGTCGACCATCACTTGCGCGTCGCCTTCGTCCGCGTCACCAATCTGGATGGACATGGCTAGCGTCCCTCCTGCGGCGGCTCGGTGATGAATCCGATGCGCGCGACCCCGGCCTGCTGCGCCGCATAGACCACCTGGCCGATGGACTCGTAATCCGCCCGTGCATCGCCCCGGATGTGCACCTCGGGCTGCGGTTGCATCGCCGCCACCGGCGCAAGCCGCTGCAGCAAATCCTGCCGTGACGCCAGCCGCGTGTCGAACCAGTAGATGACGCCGGCCGCGTCCACCGTGATGATGACGTTCTCGGGGCGGCTCTCGCGGGCCTGGTTGGGCTCGTGCGGCAGGCTGACCACGATCGAGCTGTTGACCACCGGAATGGTGATCAGGAAGATGATCAGCAACACCAGCATCACGTCGACCAGCGGCGTGGTGTTGATCTGCGCGATCAGCGAATCCTCGGCCTCGGCGGTGTTGCGGTAGTGGATCGCCATGGGGCCGTCGCAATCAGCCGCGCGGGGTGCCCGAAGCCAGCAGCACGGTGTGCAGGTCGGAGCCAAATGCACGCACCGTGTCCATGGCCACCTTGTTGCGCCGCACCAGCCAGTTGTAGCCCAGCACCGCGGGAACGGCCACGGCCAGGCCCATCGCCGTCATGATGAGCGCCTCGCCCACCGGCCCGGCCACCTTGTCGATCGACGCCTGGCCCGACGCGCCGATCCTGACCAATGCGTTGTAGATACCCCAGACAGTGCCGAACAGCCCCACGAACGGCGCCGTGGAGCCCACCGTCGCCAGCACCGCCAGGCCTTCCTGGGTCCGGCTGTGCACCGTGGCCACCGCCCGCTCGATGCTCTGTGCCACCCAGATATTCAGATCCACATGGCCGATCAGGCCGCCATGCTTGCGTGTCGCCTCCAATGCCGATTCGGCAATGTAGCGATAAGGGCTGCCTTTTTGCAGCTTTTCCGCGCCGGCGCGTACCGTGTCGGCGCCCCAGAATTTGCTCTGGGCCGCAGCGGCCTGCCCCCCCATTCTCGATTGCGCAATGAGTTTGGTGACCAGCACGTACCAGCTGGCCAGCGACATGATCAGCAGCACGGCCAGGGTTCCCCTGGCCACCACGTCGCCTTCGGCCCACAGCGCAGACAGGCCGTAAGGGTTGGCGCTCACTCCCGTCGGGGCCTTGATGGCCGGCAAGGTCTGGGCGGCAACGCCGCCGCACACGGCCAACAGGGTCCAGAACAGAAAACTGGTGGCGAAGCGTCGGAGCTGGGCGTGGGTTGGCAGCATGGTGGATACAGAGCCTGGGACAGTGCATTGTGTCGTACCGGGCGACGGCGTGGCAATCAGAGCGCAGGCGCCCTCCTACACGCATGCGGGGCCTTGTCTGACACGGCAGTGGCGTCACGGCGCAAAGACTGGAAGCCGCAGGACCTCCCATGACGCATGCGACATCCCTTCCACGCCCAGCCACCGGCGCGCGCGCCGGCAACGTCAATTATCTGGGCGCAACCCTCCTGGCCGGGTTACCAGCGCCTGCTGACGTTCGCCGCAATACTGCAGCGTGACCTGAACCGCAGGCCCGGTTTCATTGCGCGGGACATGATCGACGTTCAGTCATTCATCTGGGTCCAGGGCGCCGACGAATACACACTGTAGGGCCTGTTCACGCTGTTTCCGGGGGACGCGTTGCTCGCCGTGGCAAGATCGCGGCCATGCAAAAACGTTGGACGCCCAACGTCACGGCCGCAGCGATTGTGGAACGTGACGGTCGCTACCTGCTGGTTGAAGAGGAAACCACCGAGGGGCTGAAGCTCAACAATCCCGCGGGTCACCTGGACCCGGGTGAGTCGCCCGAGCAGGCCTGCGCGCGCGAAGCGCTGGAGGAAACCGGCCATACCTTCACGCCGACGGCCCTGCTGGGTGTCTACCTGTCGCGCGCTCGGCGACTTGCAGCCGGCCGCGACACCACCTATGTACGGCTGGCTTTCTGCGGCGAACTGGGCGAGCGTGAGCCGGGCCGCGCACTGGACAAGGGCATCGTGCGCACCTTGTGGATGACGCCGGACGAGATTCGCGCCAGTGTCGACCGGCACCGCAGCCCGCTGCTGCTGCAATGCATCGAGGATCATCTGGCCGGGGTGCGATACCCGCTGGCCGCGATCTACACCCACCCAAGCGTCAGTCTGGCTTGATCCGGGCCTGCTTGACGATCTCCTTCCAGATCTTCTGCTCGCTGGCGATAAAGGCGGCGAACTCTGATGATGGCCCGCCACCGGTCACAGCGTTGTCGCTGGCAAAACGCTCGGTCACCGAACTCGACTTGAGCGCCTTGAGCGACTCTTCCTGCAGCTTCTTCACCACGTCGGCCGGCGTTCCGGCCGGCACCAGGATGCCGTACCACTGGGAAGTCTCGAAGTCCTTGTAGCCCATCTCGGCCACCGTCGGCACATCGGGCATCGCGGGAATGCGCTGCTGCGTGCCCACTGCGATGGCGCGCAGTTTGCCGGCGCGAATGTACCCACCCAAGGCCGGCATCCCGGCCGAAGAGGCCTGCGTACGGCCGGCCAGCAGGTCGATCAGCTGCGGGCCCGTGCCGCGGTAGGGAATGTGGGTGATGAACATCCCCGTGACGAGCTTGAGGTACTCCATCGCCAGGTGGCCGGCACTGGCGTTGCCGGCCGAGCCATAGTTGAGCTTGCCGGGATTGGCCTTGACGTACGCAACGAACTCTTTGAAGCTCTTTGCCGGCACGTCCGGATGGATCACGAACACGTTGGGCACCTTGGCCAACAGCGTCACGGGGATGAAATCCCTGTTCACGTCGTAAGGCTGGTTGCTCAGCATGTAGGGGTTCACGGCCAGCGTACCGACGTGTCCCAGGATGATGGTGTGGCCGTCCGGCGCGGCATGGGCCGCTTCCTGCATGGCCACCGTGCCGGCGCCGCCCGGTTTGTTCTCTACATAGACGTTCTGGCCCAGCTGTTTGCTCAGTTCGGCGGCTACCGAGCGGGCGACGATCTCGGAGGTGCCCCCCGGAGCGAACGGCACCAGAAAGCGCACGGGCCTGGTCGGCCACTGGGTCTGCGCCCGCAGCGTCGCCGGCAGCAGGAATCCGGCGCCACTGGCGGTTGCGCCCGCCAGCAGTGCTCGCCGCTTGAGCAAGTTGGTTACGTCCACGGGGGAAGCCTCCTGGGTTACCGGAAGCTTAAGCCGCTGACCCTAGAACTGATACCGGCGCAAACCCCCATCGACCGGGATCACCGCGCCCGTGATGTAGCTGGCGCGGGTCGATGCCAGGAAGCACACCAGGTCGGCGAGTTCATTGGGTTCGCCGTAGCGGCCCACGGGAATCTCATGTTCGGACTGCCAGGCGCGGTACTCGGGCGTGTAATTGCGCAGGATCTGCTCTGAAAGAATGCGTCCGGGCGGGATGCAGTTGACGGTGATGCCGTGCTTGCCCACCATGCGCGACAGGCCCTTGGCCCAGCTGTGGATTCCGGCCTTGGCACAGAAGGCGCCATTGATATGCTCGGGCTCGCTCTTTCCCGTGATGTTGATGACGCGTCCCCACGCATTGGCGATCATCTGGTCGATCAGCGCTTGGGCCACCTGACGGGGGCGGTGGAAATTGAGTGTGATCGCCTCCTGCCACGCCGCTTCGCTCACGTGCAGGTCCTTGAAGCTGCGAGAGCCGCCGGCATTGTTGACCAGGATGTCCACGCGGCCCAGGCCAGCAAGTGCCGCACCGGCCAGCGTCGAGGCGGCGTCGTTGGCATACAGGTCGGATTCAATGACCACCGGCCGATGACCGCCGGCCGCCACGATCTCGTCGGCGACTTCGTTGAGCAACGCCACGCGGCGCGCCGAGATCGCCAGCTTCACGCCTTCGGCAGCCAGCGCCAGTGCGATGCCTTTGCCGATTCCCGTGCTGGCACCGGTAACCAAGGCGGTCTTGTCCGAGAGATGCAGGTCCATTTGTTCTCCTTGCGTGTTTCAGGGTGTCACTCCGAGCCGAGTTGCAGCCGGCTTGGCTGGCGCTTTTCAATGGCGTTCCGCAGCAGGGCAGCGCATCGATACGGACCATGGGCGAACTTGCCGTACGGCAGCGTCAGGAACAATGCCATCACCACTCCCAGGTGCAGCGCCAACAGCAGAGCCATCACCCCGGAGTCGCGCCAGGCCAGCAGGGCCAGGCCGGTCAGACTGGTGAAAAACAGCAGTGCAATGAAGCCCAGGTCCATCGGTCTTTGCGCAGCATCGCCATGCGCGGCGTCGCGCCGCAGGTTCAGCCAGAACAGTCCGGCCGGGCCGATCACGAGGCCAATCCCGCCTGCTGTTCCCAGCAGCACGGGCAGACTTGCAAGCGCATACGGCGCTGGCATGTTCAGCAGGTAGTGGTAAGCCGTCGCGACGCACGTTGCCGCAAAGCACAGCAAGAAGCCGTAGAAGGTGAAGTGGTGAAACCGCCGCCGCCACAGGGTGAACCGGTCGTCCGACTCGTTGCAGCCTTTTCCGTGGCCTCCATCCAGATATTTCAGGCCCAGAGCCTCTTTGACCGTCTGCGCTACAGCCGGCGCAGTTGCCGGGCCGGGAGCCTGGCCGCGCCAGAAGGCCATGACACCGAGGGCCAGCGCGACCAAGGCAAAGCCGAACACCGCGCCGAACATCAGCGCCATCAAGTTGTGCGGGAAGACCGCATAGAACTTTCCCGCAAGCGGCGGATGGGTCAGGGAGCCCCGCAGCAACACCAGCATCAGGAACAACGCCAGGCCGAACGCCGTGGCCAGGCACAGCGCAAGGCCGTTGCGACGGTACAGCGCCCCCAGTGCCGGTGGCCACGCATAGTCCGCATACGTCTGCGCACGGACCAGGGCCATCGCCCTGGGAACATTGACCGCGAATTCATGGGGTGGCGCGTATTGACACGCGTGCAGGCAGGCACCGCAGTTGTGGCACAGATTGGCCAGGAAGTGCACATCTGCCCTGGCAAAGTCAAGGCGTCGCGTCATCGCTGGAAACACGGCGCAAAAGCCCTCGCAGTAGCGGCATGCGTTGCAGATCTGCATCTGTCGCGCGACCTCGGCTTCGAGAGTGCTGAGGCCCGGCGCGCCACTGCCCAGCGCCGCCGCTTCGCGCGCCAGTGCCTCAAGCTGTTTCATGGGCAGCCCCCTCCAGGGCTGCGCGCGCAGCCTGGCCCCCGGCAATGCGACCGAACGCCGTGCCAATGCTCATTCCGACGCCCGCGGTGTAGCCTTGTCCCAGCACGTTGCCGGCCATCATCTCGCCGGCGACGAACAGGTTGTCGCTGGGACGCCCGGCGAAGTGCACAGCCGCATGCTCATTGGTCTTCAGGCCCAGGTAGGTGAAGGTGATGCCAGGCCGCAGCGCGTAGCCGTAATACGGCGGCGTGTCGATGGGCCGCGCCCAATGAGTCTTGGCCGGAGCCAGGCCCTCGGTGTGGCAGTCATCAAGAACGGTGTGGTCAAAGGTGCCGACACGACAGGCGCCATTGAAATCCTCCAGCGTTTGCCCGAAGGCAGATGGATCCAGGCCGAGCTGGCGTGCCAGGTCTGGCAGCGTTTGCGCCTTGACACCAGGAAACACGGGCGGCATGAAGCGGCCGATGGCCTTGCTGTCGATGATGCAATAGCCGATCTGGCCAGGCTGCTGCGCGACCAGGCGGCCCCAGATGGCGTAGCGCTTGGGCCAGAAATCCTCGCCCTCGTCGTAAAACCGCCTGGCCTGGCGATTGAGCATCACGCCAAGCGAAACGGCGTCCACCCGGGTACAGATGCCGCCGTCATACAGGGGCGCGCGGGCATCGATGGCCACGCAATGCGATTGCGACGGGTCGCCGATCGTGTCGGCGCCCTGCCCCATCATGGCTTTCAGAAGCACGCCCTGGTTGAATCGCGTGCCGCGGATCAGGAAGTTGTCGGCCGGCCATTCGCCTCGCTCGTTCTGGCCCCAGGCCTCGCGCATCCATTCGCGATTGGATTCGAAGCCGCCGGCCGCCAGCACGCAGGCCCGTGCCTCGATGCGCTCGCCGCCGATGTGCGCAGCCATGAAGTGGCCCTGCTGCACTTCGATGTCGTCGACCGGCGCGTTGTAGCGCACCTTCACCCCCAGGTCTTGCGCGCTGCGGTAGTAGGCATTGACCAAGGCCTTGCCACCGCCCATGAAGAAGGCGTTGGTGCGCGAGAGGTGCAGTGTCCCGCCCAGCGAGGGCTGGAAATGCACGCCATGCCTGCGCATCCAGTCGCGGCAGGTCGACGAGGCCCGAATCACCAGGCGAGCCAGTTTTTCGTCGGTGGCACCGCCAGTGACCTTGCGCAAGTCTTGCCAGAACTCTTCCTCGGGGTAGGCGTCGACCAGGACGTCCTGGGGCGCCTCGTGCATGCAGCGCAGGTTGCGTACATGCATGGAATTGCCGCCACGCCACTCGCGCGGGGCCGATTCCAGCAGGAGCACGCTGGCGCCGGCCTCGCGTGCCATGAGAGCAGCGCACAAGGCGGCGTTGCCGCCGCCGACGACGAGAACATCGATCACAGGATCGGCGCCGACCCGGCCGCGCAGCCGGACTTACTTGACAGTGGCAGCTCCCGCCTTCGATGCAACCTCGTCCTGCGAAGCCGCGGCGAGGGTGCCGACAATGAGTTTCGATGTCATTTTTGCTCCTGGGTTGTCGAGTCCGGCACAGCGCTGGACGAACGCAATGTAGTGCGATTGGGCGTCCAGCGGCCCCCTGTTTTACCCGCAGGCCCGGTTCAGGCGGTGCCAGGTTACTTGGGGCACTTGCCCGTGAGCGCCCGGGCCAAAAGCCCCGGTGCAGCCAGCAGACCGCCCTGGGCGGAGGGCTCGCGCGGCGCGTGCAGACAGTCATCTACTTCAGCGCCCTCCATGCCGTCGGCCAAAGGATCCTTGGGCTTGCCGCGGCGCAACTGGGCATTTGCCATGTCGGCCAGGCTGCGCTGAGGCTGAACTCTGAACGGCCCCGGGTGCGGCGGCAGGACCGGCAGGATGATGGGTGCGGGGGGAAGCGGGCGGGCCGCGCCGCCGGGCACGCCGGCCGGTGCAGGGGCGGACGGCCCCGACGCGCCGGGTCCGGGTACGACGGGCACGACCAGCACAGGAGTCGCGCCAGCCGCGGCCGGCGAGTTTGCCGGGACCGCCACGTCGACGACCGGACCTTGCAGCCGTTGCGTGAGGCGCGGCGATTCCACGGGGGCCGGCGCAGGGGCGGCAGATGCTTCTGGAATCGCCACGGGAGCAGGTGCGGGCGGCGCCGGGGCCGGGGGTGCTGACGGTGCGGGGACTGGCACAGGTGCAGGTGCAGTCGCCGGCTCCGGAGCCGGAGCCGGAGCCGGAGCCGGAGCCGGAGCGGGCGCGGGCACTGGCACTGGCACCGGGACTGGTGCCGGAACCGGAATCGGCACCGGAACGGGCGTCGGTGCAGACGCAGGCGCGACCTCTACGGGAACGGGAGCAGGCGCAGGTGCCTCAGGCTGCGCCACCGGGGTCGGCAATGGCGGCTCTGCCTTCGGCGGCTCTTCGCGCACCGGCGGCGGCTGGGTCGAACGCGGGCCAGCGCGAGGTGTCGGCTCTGGTCTCGATTCGGGCAGTTGGGTTGTCGTCTGGAGCGGAACAGTGGATTCGGGATTTCGGGAGAACACCGACAGGCTCTCGGCCGACTGGGTTGCCGGCTGCATGGTGATGGCGCGGCTGGCGCCGGGCCCCGCGGATTGGCTGATCGGCTGGACGTATTGATAGACCACGTAGCGGATCGCCCGCTGAACTGGCGAATACTGAAGCAGCAGCCACAGCAGGGCCATGTGCAGTACCCCCGTGGTCAGCAGCGCCTGCGGGGATAGCCGCTGCCTGGGCAGGTGGAGGTTGGTTGGCCGCGCAAGCATGGGGGAAACGGTTCGTTGGGATAATGGCACAAATGAGTCGCAAGCCACGCGTCGTTGTCGGTTTGAGCGGGGGCGTCGACTCCGCCGTGAGCGCGCACCTGCTCAAGGTGCAGGGCTGGGATGTCGTGGGCATCTTCATGAAGAACTGGGAAGACGACGACGACTCCGAATACTGCTCGTCCAATGAAGACTTTGTCGATGCCGCGGCCGTGGCCGACGTGCTGGGCATAGAGATCGAGCACGTCAATTTCGCCGCGCAGTACAAAGACAAGGTCTTCGCCGAATTCCTGCGCGAATACCAGGCCGGCCGCACGCCCAACCCCGACGTTCTGTGCAACGCCGAGATCAAGTTCAAGGCCTTTCTGGATCACGCCATAGGTGTGGGCGCGCAAAAGATCGGCACCGGGCACTATGCGCGGGTGCGGGAACGCGGGGGCCGCTTCGAGTTGCTCAGGGGCCTGGACGAAACCAAGGACCAGAGCTACTTCCTGCACCGGCTGACGCAGGACCAGCTGTCGCGCACGCTGTTTCCGGTAGGCGAGCTGCGCAAGACCGAGGTGCGCCGCATCGCGCAGGAGATCGGCCTGCCCAATGCGAAGAAGAAGGACTCGACCGGCATCTGCTTCATCGGCGAGCGGCCGTTCCGCGATTTCCTCAATCGCTACATCGCGAAGGAACCCGGCCCGATCCGCGACGAACGCGGCCGGGCAATCGGCAAGCACCAAGGCCTGTTTTTCTATACGCTGGGCCAGCGCCAGGGCCTGGGCATCGGGGGGATCAAGGAAAAGGGTGTGCAGCGAGGTGGCGGCGAGCACGCGCCCTGGTTCGTCGCGCGCAAGGACATGGAAAGAAACACGCTATGGGTGGTGCAGGGGCACGACCATCCGTGGCTGCTGTCGCTGACGCTGGACGCAGCCGACGCAAGCTGGGTGGCGGGCGCGGCACCGGCACCCGGTGTCTACGGATCGAAGACACGCTATCGGCAGGCCGATGCGCCAGGCACGTTGGCTGGCGCATCCAACGGAAATTTCCACCTCGATTTTCCCGAGCCCCAATGGGCCGTTACGCCCGGCCAATTCGCCGTGCTGTACGACGGCGAGGTCTGCCTGGGTGGCGGCGTGATTTCGGCTTCTACCTGATTGTCATTGCGGACTTGGTCCGCAATCCGCCCAGCCTCAGAAGGGAATATCGTCGTCCATGTCGTCGAAGCCGGTAGACGGCTTGGCCGCGGCGGGGCGCTGGGCCGCCGGGGCCGGCGGACGGGCCGCGGGCGGCGCTGCGCGGCGCGGGGCGCCACCGCCCTCGTCGTCGCCACCACCGGAGGGGCCGCCCATGCCTTCGCGGCTGCCCAGCAGCTGAAGCTCGGTGGCGATGATGTCCACGGTGTTTTTCTCGATTCCGTCCTGCCCGGTGTACTTGCCGTACTTGATGCGGCCTTCGACGTAAATGGGGCGGCCCTTCTTGACGTATTCGCCGGCGATCTCGGCCAGCCGCTCATAGAAGGTGATGCGGTGCCACTGCGTGTCTTCGACCATTTCGCCGCTGGTCTTGTCCTTGCGCCGGCTCGAAGTGGCCAGCGTGACATTGGCGACCGCAGCGCCTGAGGGCAGATAGCGCACTTCGGCGTCGCGGCCGCAGTTGCCGACCAGGATGACTTTGTTGACGGATGCCATGGGAAGTTTTCCTCTAGAATTTATCGATTATGTCGCTTGTGCCTCGCTGGCAAGCGCTTCTTGCGCGGTATCCGCGGCACGAGGCGCCCGCATCGGCCAGGCCACCAGCAGCCAGAGCAGCATCAGCCCCGTACAGACGGCGAACAGCCCCTGTGTACCAACGTTCTTGACCAGCCAGCCGCCGACCGCGCCACCCGCGAAAAACCCCAGGGATTGCAAAGTGTTGTACACGCCCAGTGCGGCGCCGCGGGCGTGCGGAGGCGCGATCCGCGAGGCCATGCTCGGCTGGCTGGCCTCGAGCACGTTGAAGCCGCAGAAGAACACGAACAGCAGCACCGCCAGGGCAGCCACGCTGGGCGCTCCAGCCACCAGCAGCAAGCCAACCTGGACCAGCGCCACGGCGCCGATGGAGCACAGGAAAACGGCGCGCAGGTAGCCGCGCCGCTCCAGCGGAAACAGTGTCGCACCCATCACCACGAAAGAAGCCAGAACGGCCGGCAGGTAGACATACCAATGCTGGCCCTTGGGCAGACCGGCCTGGACCAGCAGTGCGGGAATCGCCACCCACATGGCCAGCTGCACCGCATGCAGCACGAAAACGCCGACATCCAGCCGCAGCAAAGGCCCGTGATTGAGCACTTCTGACAACCGCCCGCGGGGCTGGTTCTTGTGTTCGGCAGGCTCGGGGGGCGTCCACCACGTGACAACAGCGATGCAGACCAGCGCCAGGGTGCCCGTCACGGTGAACAGGCCGTTCAGGCCGATTTGGGCGGCCAGCAGCGGCGCAGCCACCAGTGACAGCGCGAACATCAGGCCGATACTGGCGCCGACCATCGCCATCGCCTTGGTGCGCACGACATCGCGCGTCTGGTCAGCCAGCAGCGCCGTGACGGCGGCCGAGACCGCACCCGCGCCTTGCAGCGAACGGCCAACGATGAGCCAGGGCAGACTGGCAGCTGCTGCGGCCACGAAGCTGCCCGCGGCGAACACCAGCAGCCCGAAAATGATCACCCGCTTGCGGCCCAGCCGGTCGGAAGCCAGGCCGAAGGGCAGTTGCAGCAGGCCCTGGGTCAGGCCATAGATGCCCATGGCCAGACCGACCCAGGCCGGATCGTCACCGCCGGGATAGCGCGCCGCCTCCAGCGCGAAGACGGGCAGGACCAGGAACAGGCCGAGCATGCGGGCGGCGAAGATGGTTGCGAGCGAGCCGCTGGCGCGGCGCTCGGCCGGCGTCATGCGGGCGGAATCGGCGGGGACAGGGGAGTGGGTCACAGGAAGATCGGCAAACCCTGCATTGTCCGGCATTCGCGGCAAGGGGGTACGCGCCGCGACCGGGCGGGCTATCATGTCCGGTTTCCCTTGGTGCCCCGACATTGAACTCTTCCACCGACGGCAAGTACCTCGAGCATGGCGATTCCGGCAAGTACCTTGCCGCAACCCTGGCTGCCCAGCGGATCAGTATCCGCGGGGCGCGCACCCACAACCTCAAGAACATCGACCTGGACATCCCGCGCAACCGGCTGGTGGTGATCACGGGACTGTCGGGGTCGGGCAAGTCGTCCCTGGCCTTCGACACGCTGTACGCAGAAGGCCAGCGTCGTTATGTGGAGAGCCTCTCGGCCTACGCCCGGCAGTTTCTGCAGCTGATGGACAAGCCCGATGTCGACGTGATCGAGGGCCTGTCGCCGGCGATTTCGATCGAGCAGAAGGCCACCAGCCACAACCCGCGCTCGACCGTGGGCACGGTAACGGAGATCCACGATTACCTGCGCTTGCTGTTTGCCCGCGCCGGAACGCCCTATTGCCCTGACCACGACATCCCGCTGAGCCTGCAGACGGTTTCGCAGATGGTCGATTCTGTGCTGGCCCTGCCCGAAGACACCCGCCTGATGGTGCTGGCACCGGTGGCGCGCGATCGCAAGGGCGAGTTCACTGAGGTCTTCGCCGAGATGCAGGCCCAGGGCTACATCCGCTTTCGGGTCGACGGACAGGCCTACGAATTTGACAACCTGCCCAAGTTGAAGAAGGCCGAGAAGCACGACATCGACGTGGTGATCGATCGGCTGAAGGTGCGCCCTGAAATGAAGCAGCGCCTGGCCGAAAGCTTCGAGGCGGCGCTGCGGCTGGCCGACGGCCGGGCCATCGCACAGGAGATGGACGGCGGGCGCGAACACCTGTTCAACGCCAAATTCGCCTGTCCGATCTGCAGCTATTCAATCAGCGAACTCGAGCCACGCCTGTTCTCGTTCAATTCGCCGGTGGGCGCCTGCCCCGCCTGCGACGGCCTGGGCCACCGCGAGTTCTTCGACCCGGCGCGCGTCGTCGCCTTTCCCACGCTGAGTTTGGCCAGCGGCGCGATCAAGGGCTGGGACCGGCGCAACGGCTACTACTTCAGCCTGATCGAAAACCTGGCGCGCCATTACAAGTTCAGTGTCGATGTGCCGTTCGAAGAGCTGGCTGCGCCTGTGCAGCAAGCGGTTCTGCACGGCTCGGGGGCAGAAGAAATCCGCTTCAGCTATGCCATGGATTCGGCTGCGGCCGGCGGGCGCAAAGTAAACAGGAAGCACCCTTTCGAGGGCATCGTCACCAACATGGAGCGGCGCTACCGCGAAACCGATTCGGTGGCCGTGCGCGAAGAGCTTTCGCGCTACCGCAGCGTGCAGCCCTGCCCCGAATGCAGCGGCACGCGGCTGCGCAGCGAGGCACGAAACGTGAAGCTGGGCGAAGGCGAACAGGCTCGGGCCATCTACGAGATCAGCCACCTCACCCTGCGCGACTGCCTGCAGTATTTCGTGCGGCTGAAGATGCACGGCGCCAAGGCCGAGATCGCCGACAAGGTGGTGCGCGAGATCGGATCGCGCCTGAAGTTCCTCAACGACGTGGGCCTGAACTACCTCAGCCTGGACCGCAGCGCCGAGACACTTTCGGGCGGCGAAGCGCAGCGCATCCGCCTGGCCAGCCAGATTGGTTCGGGCCTGACCGGCGTGATGTACGTGCTGGACGAACCCAGCATCGGCCTGCACCAGCGAGACAACGACCGCCTGATCGGAACCCTCAAGCACCTGCGCGATATCGGCAACAGTGTGTTGGTGGTGGAGCACGACGAAGACATGATCCGCGCCGCCGACCATGTGATCGACATGGGGCTGGGCGCCGGCATCCACGGCGGCCGCGTGATCGCGCAAGGCACCTATGACGAGGTGAAGGCCAGCACCGAATCGCTCACAGGCAAATACCTGGCCGGCACTTTGAAGATCGCTGTGCCCGCGAAGCGCCATTCGCTCGCCGGGCAGCTGGACCCGCAGGTGCTGAGGATCACCGGTGCGCGCGGCAACAACCTGAACAAAGTGTCAGTGGATTTTCCGGTTGGGCTGCTGACCTGCGTCACCGGGGTCTCGGGTTCGGGCAAGTCAACACTGGTCAACGACACGCTGTACGCCGCGGTGGCGCGCGAGCTGTATCGCGCGCATGAAGAGCCAGCCCCGCACGAGGCGATCGAAGGCATCGAGCATTTCGACAAGGTGATCAACGTCGACCAATCGCCCATCGGCCGCACACCACGCAGCAACCCTGCCACCTACACGGGTCTGTTCACGCCCATCCGCGAGTTGATGGCCGAGACATCGATGGCCAAGGAGCGCGGCTACGGGCCCGGACGTTTCTCGTTCAACGTGGCCGGCGGGCGCTGCGAAGCCTGCCAGGGCGACGGCATGGTGAAGGTGGAAATGCACTTCCTGCCGGACGTCTATGTGCCCTGCGACGTCTGCCACGGCAAACGCTATAACCGCGAGACGCTGGAAGTGCAGTGGAAAGGCCGCAACATCGCGCAGATACTTGATCTGACGGTAGAGGACGCGCACCTTTTCCTGAAGGCCGTGCCCACGATCTCGCGCAAGCTGCAGACGCTGCTGGACGTGGGCCTCTCGTACATCAAGCTGGGCCAGGCCGCCACCAC
>JANYAN010000411.1 GCA_025361305.1 Burkholderiales bacterium | reverse complement strand
CCTCGTTTGTCTTCGAATCCAGCGACCACGCGGCGGCCCTGTTCAACCTGGAGCGCGCCGGCCACGTCTACTCGCGCATCAGCAACCCGACCAATGCGGTGCTGGAGCAAAGGGTGGCGGCGCTGGAGGGCGGCATCGGCGCCATTGCCACAGCCAGCGGCCAGGCCGCGCTGCACCTGAGCATCGCCACCCTGATGGGCGCGGGCTCGCACATCGTGGCCAGCACCGCGCTTTACGGTGGTTCGCAAAATCTGCTGCACTACATGTTGCGCCGCTTCGGCATAGAAACCACGTTCGTCAAACCCGGTGACATCGACGGCTGGCGCGCAGCCATCCAGCCCGACACCCGGTTGCTGTTCGGAGAAACGGTCGGCAACCCGGGGCTGGATGTGCTGGACATTCCGGTGGTCAGCGCCATCGCCCACGAGGCTGGCGTGCCGCTGCTGGTCGATTCCACCCTTACTTCCCCTTACCTGATGCAGCCGCTGCAGCTGGGCGCGGACCTCATCTACCACTCGGCGACCAAATTCCTGTCGGGCCACGGCACCGTCATCGGCGGCGTAGTGGTCGACGGCGGCAGCTTCGACTGGGAGCGTTCGGGCAAATTCAGCGCATTGACGGCGGCCTACGAGGGCTTCCACAACATGGTGTTCACCGACGAGTCGACTGTCGGCGCCTTCCTGCTACGCGCGCGCCGAGAAGGCCTGCGCGACTTCGGCGCCTGCATGAGCCCGCACACGGCCTGGCTGATCCTGCAGGGCATCGAGACGCTGCCGCTGCGGATGGAGCGCCACATGGGCAACACCCGCAAGGTCGTCGAGTTCCTGGCCAGCCATCCCTTTGTGTCCCGCGTCGGCCACCCGATGCTGGAGAGCCACCCCAGCCACGCGCTCGCACAGAAGCTGCTTCCCAAGGGCGCCGGTTCGGTCTTCAGCTTCGACATGAAAGGCAACCGCGAGCAGGGCAAGAGATTCATCGAGGCCCTCAAGCTGTTCAGTCACCTGGCCAATGTGGGCGATTGCCGCTCGCTGGTGATCCACCCGGCCAGCACCACGCACTTCCGCATGAGCGACGAGGCACTTGCCGACGCCGGTATCACCCAGGGCACGATCCGCCTGTCGATCGGCCTGGAAGACCCGGCCGACCTGGTCGACGACCTGAAACGGGCCTTGAAGGCGGCGGAACGCACGTGAGTTGTCATCCCGGACTCGATCCGGGATCCATGGATTGCGGGTCGAGCCCGCAATGACAGAAATTGGAGATTCGGATGTACTTGAAAGTCAACGGCCACGACACCTTCTGCTACACCGGCGGCAAGCCCTTCGATCCGGCCCGGCCGACCGTGGTGTTCATCCACGGCGTGCTCAATGACCACAGCGTCTGGATCCTTCAGACCCGCTACTTCGCCAATCATGGCTGGAATGTGCTGGCGCCCGACCTGCCGGGCCACTGCAAGAGCACCGGCGAGCCGCCGCGTTCGGTGGAAGAAGGCGCGAAGTTCGTCGTGGCCCTGCTTGATGCCGCCGGAGTGAAGAAGGCTTCGCTCGTGGGCCACAGCTTTGGTTCACTCATCGCGCTGCAGACCGCCGCGTCCGCGACCGAACGAGTCAGCCAGCTTGTTCTGGCCGGTAGCGCCTGCCCGATGAAGGTGTCACCGGCCTTGCTGGACAGCGCGCTGAACCAGCCGATGAAGGCGATCGAGATGGTGAACACGTTTTCGCACTCGATGCTGGCGCCGCCGCCCTCCGCATTGGGGCCTGGCACCTGGCTGTACGGCGGATCCCGGGCGCTGATGCGGCGGGTGCTGGCCAGCAATCCAAGTGTCAATGTCTTTCATACGGGCTTCGTAGCCTGCGACAACTACCAGGGCGGCGAGGCGGCAATGGCGAAGGTCGGTTGCCCTGTGCTGTTCCTGCTGGGCCGCAACGACGCGATGACACCGCCCAGGATGGCCCAGCCCCTGATCGCCCGCGGGCCCAACGCCAGGGTCGTAACGCTGGAGGCAGGCCACCAGATGATGACCGAGGCGCCCGATGGCGTGCTGTTCGCCCTGAAGGACTTCCTCGTGCCATGACGGCAGCGCCCTTCGTCACGCCGGTGCCGGCACCCGATCGGGCCGCGCAGATCGCCGCCACCTTCGACTTGCGCGCGTTGCCGGCCGACTTCTACGCCAACCCCTACCCTGTCTATTCGCTGCTGCGCCAGACCGAGCCGGTCCGTCGCATGCCCGATGGCTCGTACTTTCTGACGCGATACGACGATCTGGTGACCGTGTACCGTGACGCGCAGACCTTCAGCTCGGACAAGAAGGTGGAGTTCACGCCAAAGTACGGCACAGGCGCGCCGCTGCTCGAACACCACACAACCAGCCTCGTCTTCAACGACCCACCGCTGCACACCCGGGTGCGAAAGCTGATCATGGGCGCGCTGACGCGACGGGCGATTGCCGATATGGAGCCCGGCCTCGTCGTGCGGGTGGACCGCTTGCTCGATGACATTGGGCAGCGCGGCGGTGGCGACCTGATCGAAGACTTCGCCTCGGCGATCCCGGTTGAGATCATCGGCAACCTGCTGGGCGTGCCGCATGCCGACCGGGGCCCTCTGCGCGGCTGGTCGCTGGCGATCCTGGGGGCGCTGGAGCCCCGCCTCACACCGCAGCAGGAAGCGCTGGGAAACCGCAGCGTGGCTGAATTCATCGCCTACCTCCAGGCCCTGGTGGCCGACCGGCGCCGGCACCCGGGCGACCCGGAACACGATGTCCTGACACGGCTGATCCAGGGCGAAGGTGACGAACAGCTGAGCGAAGCCGAGTTGCTGCAGAACTGCGTCTTCATCCTCAACGCCGGCCACGAGACGACCACCAACCTGATCGGCAATGCGCTGGTGACGCTACAGGAATGGCCTCAGGAGAAGCACCGGCTGCTGGCCGAGTTGAATTGCGTGGCCGGCGATGCCGCAGTCGAAGCGCTGCTGGCGCCCGCAGTCGACGAGTTCCTGCGCTTTGAATCGTCGAATCAGTTGGGCAACCGCCGCGCCGTGCGAGCCTGCGTCGTGGGCGGCGTGGCGCTCGAGCCCGGGGCTCTGGTAACGCTGTGCATTGGCGCGGCCAATCGCGATCCCGGGCAATTCGCCAACGCCGACCAGCTCGATCTTCGGCGTGAGCCCAATCGCCACCTGGCCTTCGGCTTCGGTATTCACCAGTGCGCTGGCCTCAGCCTGGCCCGACTGGAAGGCCGCATTGCACTGGGGCGTTTCCTTCGGCGCTTTGGCAATTATCACCTCACTGCGGCGCCCACCCGCGGCGGGCGGGCTCGCTTCAGGGGCTTCCTGAAAGCGCCCTTTGCGCTGGCCTGATAGCTACAGCACATCCTTCAGGTGGGCTGAGGACAGTTTTCCGCTATTCCACAGCGCGCCGGTCACTGCCGTCTGGGGCAGCAGCAACTGACGCATCAGCGGCTCCAGCGCCGTGGCCTGCGGATCGGCCAGCAGGATATAGCGGGTCTGCACTTCGTCGTCGACTTCGTTCAGGCGCGCTATCCAGTCCAGCGCCACCAGGGCCTCAAGCACCGGCTCGAGCTGCAGCTGGTCGACCCGCATGGCCTCGATCAGCTGGGGCAGGCTCAGGCCCCGACGCGCCGCCGGTCTGGCCCCGTGGAGATGCTGCAGAACTTCCAGCGCCAGCTGGAACTGCCAGCCATGCCCGCCGCCACGCCGCGCGGCACCGGCCATCAGGCTGGGCAGGTAGGCCGCCACCACAGCACCGAACAGCACGATCAGCCAGGCCATATAGATCCACACCAGCAGGATAGGAAAGGTCGCGAAGGCCCCATACACCATGGAGTAGGTGGGCACCGAGGCGATGTACAGAGCCAGAAGGCGTTTGGCGACCTCGAGCCCGACAGCGGCAAACACGCCACCGGCCCAGGCGTGATTGCGCTGTACCGGGGCGTTGGGCACGTAGCGATACAGGCCGGCCAGGCCAGCGGCCAGCAATACGAATTCGGCTAGGCCGAGCAGCACGCGGATGCTGCCGGGCATGTCGCCCACCAGTCCGCCCGAAGCCGAGATCACGTAGGAACTGATGCTCAGGCTGGCGCCCAGCAACAGCGGGCCCAGCGTCATCACCGCCCAGTAGATCAGCACGCGCTGCGCCAGTGGCCGCGGCCGGCGCACCCGCCAGATACTGTTAAGCGTGCGGTCGATGGTCAGTACCAGCGCCAGTGCCGTAACGAACAGCGCGGCCAGTCCCACGGAACCAAGCCGGCTGGCCTTGCCGGCGAACTGGGTCAGGTACCCGAGCACCTGGCGGGCAATCGAGTCGGGAATCAGGCTTTGCACCAGCCAGGCCTGCAATGCCTCCTGAAGCTTGCCGAACATCGGAAATGCCGAGAACACGGCTAGCGCCACGGTGACCATCGGCACCAGCGCGATGGTGGTGGTGAAAGTAAGACTGCTGGCGGTCAGGCCCAGGCGGTCTTCACGAAAACGTTCTCTCAGCGTCAGCGCCGTGGATTTCCACGAGAAGTGAGCGAGATCTATAAGCAGCTGGCGAACGTCCATCGGCCGCTATGATGCCATCGCAATGCAAGAAGCCGAAACTGGACTCACGCAAACACCGGACCGGGCGGTGATGTTGACCCGCGCCATGGCCGTTGGGAGCTTGCTGGGCCTGATCGTCCTGGGCCTGTTGTGGGAACTGGTTCTGGCGCCGGTGCGGCCCGGCGGCTCATGGCTGGTTGTCAAGGTGCTGCCACTTTGCCTGCCGCTGGGCGGGCTGCTGCGCAATCGCATGTACACCTACCGCTGGGTCAGCCTGGGTGTCTGGATCTATTTCACCGAGGGCGCGGTGCGGGCTTTCAGCGACCGGGCACCCAGCTCCAGCCTGGCGCTGCTTGAAGTACTGCTGTGCCTGGTGCTGTTCGCGGCCTGTGTCCTGCATGTGCGACTGCGCCAGAAGAAGGCAGCAACCTCATGAGCGGATTGATCGAACAATTGCGTGCGGCCGTCGGCGCCGCCAACGTGCTGACCGAGGGCGACCTCGGCGCCTGGGAACAGGATTGGCGCCAGCGCTTTCGCGGCAAGGCACTGGCCGTGGTGCGTCCGGCATCCACCCGCGAAGTCGTCGCCGTGGTGCAGGCCTGCGCGGTCACCGGCACAACCATCGTGCCGCAGGGCGGCAACACCGGCCTGGTCGTCGGCTCGGTGCCCGACGCCTCAGGCACGCAGGTGGTCATCAGCCTGCAGCGCATGAGCCGCGTGCGCCAGATCGACCCGGACAATCTGACGATGACGGTGGACGCCGGCTGCGTGCTGCAGACGCTGCAGGAGGCAGCCGAGCAGGCGGGCCTGCTGTTCCCGCTCAGCCTTGCCGCAGAGGGCAGCTGCACCATCGGCGGCAACCTGGCGACCAACGCGGGCGGCACCCAGGTCGTGCGCTTTGGCAATACCCGCGAACTTTGCCTCGGCCTGGAAGTCGTGACGGCCGAGGGCAACGTCTGGGATGGCCTGTCCGGTCTGCGCAAGGACAACACCGGCTACGACCTGCGCAACCTGTTCATCGGCAGCGAGGGCACACTGGGCATCATCACCGCGGCCACGATGAAGCTGTACCCGCTGCCAGCGGCCAGGCTGACGGCCTGGGCTGCCGTGCCTTCGCTGGACGCGGCCGTGGCGCTGCTCGGCCTGGCGCATCGACGCCTGGGCGCGGGGCTGACCGGCTTCGAGGTGATGGGGCAGTTCGCGCTGTCGCTGGTGGCAAAACACTTCACCCAGCTGCGCGTGCCGCTGTACCAGGACACCGCGTATTGCGTGCTGCTGGAAAACTCGGACCACGAGTCGCAGGAGCATGCACGTGCCCGGTTCGAGTCGCTGCTGGAGGCCGCACTGGAAGATGGTTGCGTCACCGACGCGGTGGTCGCCGAAACCATCGCTCAGGCCCGTGAGCTCTGGCATGTGCGGGAAAGCATTCCGCTGGCCCAGCTGCAAGAGGGACTGAACATCAAGCACGATATCTCGGTGGCCGTGTCGCGCATTCCCGAGTTCTGCCGGGTGACCGACGCCCTGCTGGCGCGGCACATTCCGGGCGTGCGACTGGTCAATTTCGGTCATCTGGGCGACGGCAACCTGCACTACAACGTCCAGGCGCCCGCCGGCGGCGACGCGGCCGCTTTTCTGCTTGAGTGGGAGCAGCAGGTCAACACGCTGGTGTTCGATTCGGTCCAGCACTTCGGCGGTTCGATCTCGGCCGAGCACGGCATCGGCAGCCTGAAGCTGGACCAGCTGGAGCACCACAAATCGCCGGTGGCGCTGGCGCTGATGCGCTCGATCAAGGGAGCCCTGGACCCGGACAACCGGATGAATCCCGGGCGCGTATTGCGCATATAATGTGCGCATCTGTCGTGTGGATCAAGCATGCTCAAATTCGACAACGCGCCCAAGAAGGCAACCAATCTTTCGCTCAACTCCAAGGTGCTCGAGGCTGCCCGCGCGATGGGCATGAATGTCTCCCAGACCGTCGACGAACTGCTGGCTGGGGAAGTCAGGCGCCGCTACTGGCAGCGATGGAACGAGGACAACAAGGATGCGATCGACGAGTACAACGCCCGGATCGCGCGCGAAGGCCTGCCACTGGCCAGGTTTCGCAGCTTCTGAATATGGCCCGTTTCGACGTCTACCCGCATCCGGATGTGCCTATGCGCAAGCTCACCCCGTTCCTGGTGGACGTGCAGAATGACTTCATCGACCGCCTCGATTCACGTGTCGTCATCCCCATGCGGCCCGCGGCGCTGTACGGCATCCGGCTGCGTGATCTGAATCCGGCCTTCGAGATTGCCGGCAAGACCGTGGTCCTCGATACGGCGGCCCTGGCCGCGTTCCCGGCGCGCGAACTGGTCAAGCGCGTGGCCTCCCTGCACGGGCAGCGTGCCGAGATTGTGGCGGCGTTGGACTGCCTCTTTGGAGCCTACTGATGACATCAGGCCGTCCCGTCCGTTCGCAGTACGAGGATTTCATGCGCCACGTGTACACGCATGGCACACCCAAGACCGACCGCACTGGAACCGGCACGCGCAGCGTGTTCGCCTACCAGATGCGGTTCGACCTGAACGAGGGTTTTCCGCTGGTGACAACCAAGAAGGTTCACCTGAAGTCGATCCTGTATGAGCTGCTGTGGTTTCTCAAGGGATCGAGCGACAACAACTGGCTCAAGGAGCGGGGCGTCAGCATCTGGGACGAATGGGCGCGCCCGGATGGCGACCTGGGGCCCGTCTATGGCGTGCAGTGGCGCAGCTGGCCCACGCCCGATGGCGGTCACGTGGACCAGATCGCGCAGGCGATCCACGCGATCAAGACCAACCCCGATTCGCGCCGCATCATCGTGAGCGCCTGGAACGTGGCGGACATCCCGAAAATGGCATTGGCGCCCTGCCACGCGTTCTTCCAGTTCTACGTCGCTCCATCGCAGGTGGCCGGTGAGCCTGGCAAGCTGTCCTGCCAGCTCTACCAGCGCAGCGCCGACATCTTCCTGGGCGTGCCGTTCAACATCGCGAGCTATGCGCTGCTGACCCACATGATGGCCCGGCAATGCGACCTGGCCGTCGGCGATTTCATCTGGACAGGTGGCGACTGCCATGTCTACAGCAACCATCACGAACAGGTGGACCTGCAGCTGAGCCGCCACCCATATCCGTACCCGGTTCTCAACATCAGGCGCCGTCCGCCAACGATCTTCGACTACGAGTACGAGGATTTCGAGGTGCTGGACTACCAGAGTCACGGTGCGATCAAGGCCCCGGTGGCGGTGTGACCGCGGCGGGATGAAGCTCAATCTGATCTTTGCGCGCGCCGCCAACGGGGTGATCGGCAATGACGGCGCCCTGCCATGGCACCTGCCGGAAGACCTGGCGCATTTCAAACGCACGACGATGGGCCAGCCCGTGATCATGGGTCGCAAGACCTGGGATTCGCTGCCGCCGCGCTTCAGGCCGTTGCCGGGCCGCCCCAACATCGTCGTCACCCGCAGCGCCGGTTGGTCGGCGCCGGGCGCGCTGTGCGCCGGTTCGCTGGCCGAGGCGATGGACTTGTGCGCCGGCCACCAGCAGGCCTGGGTGGTCGGCGGCGCGCAGCTGTACCATCTGGCCATGCCACTGGCCAGCGCGGCCAAGGTCACCGAGATCGAAGCGGATTTTCCCGGCGATGTCCATGCGCCGCAGTTCGGACCCCAATGGCACGAAGTGGCGCGCCAGCGCCATGTCTCAGCGGCCGGGCAGTCCTACAGTTTTGTCACCTACCAGAACACCCTACGAGGAGATTGATATGTCAGAAGGCGGATTTCATGTGCACGGGCCGCACGACCATGAGGTGGAACACGCTGTGCACAATGCCAGCCACGGCGGCGAGGGCGCCAGGATGATCAACCAGATCGCCATGTTCACGGCCTTGATCGCCACCGTGGGCGCCGTCTTTGCGTACATGGGCGGGGCCACCCAGGCCAATGCCGGCTTGTTCAAGAACAACGCTGCGATCAAGAAGACCGAGGCCTCCAACCAGTGGAACTACTTCCAGGCCAAGAGCACCAAGCAGTCGCTGGCCGAAGTCTCGCGGGACCTCACGGCCGGCGCTTCCGACAAGGAAAAGTACCAGGCCAAGATCGACCGCTACGAGAAGGAAAAGAACGAGATCAAGGCAGTGGCCGAAGGCATGGAGAAGGACGCCACGCAGTGGGACAAGCAAAGCGACGAGCAGATGCACCAGCATCACCGCTGGGCCCAGGCCACCACCGCGCTTCAGGTATCCATCGCGCTGGCCGCCATCGCGCTGCTGACCCGCAAGAAATGGCTCGAATGGGGCATGTTCGGCGTAGCCGGCATCGGCGTCGTGATTGGCGCGCTGGCCATCATGCACATCTGAGCGCTTGCGCGGCCCATGAAGATCACCACCTGGAACGTCAATTCGCTGACGGCGCGCCTGCAACATGTGCTCGACTGGCTGGCCGCCAATCCGGTCGATGCGTTGTGCCTGCAGGAGCTCAAGCTGACCGACGACAAATTTCCATTCGATGCGCTTGGCGCGGCCGGCTACCCTCACTGCGCGGTGTTCGGCCAGAAGACCTACAACGGTGTGGCCATCCTCAGCCGCACGCCGCTGCGCGACGTGGTGAAGAACATCGTGGGTTTCAATGACGAGCAGTCGCGCGTGATCGCCGGGACGCTCGATGGGCCTGGCGGCGAACTGCGGCTGGTCGACGGTTATTTCGTCAATGGCCAGGCACCGGGCACCGACAAGTTCGAGTACAAGATGAGCTGGCTGCGCGGACTGCGCGATTACCTGCGCGAGGAGCTGGCCACCCATCCGCGCCTGGTGGTGCTGGGCGATTTCAATATCGCGCCGGAAGACCGTGACTCCTACGACCCCGTGGGCCTGGCAGAAACCATTCACCATACGACCGAAGAACGCGATCACTTTCGCCAGCTTCTTGGGTTGGGTCTGGTGGACAGCTTCCGGCTGTTCGAGCAGCCCGAGAAGAGCTACAGCTGGTGGGACTACCGGATGCTGGGCTACCAGAAGAACCGCGGCCTGCGCATTGACCACATCCTGGTGAGTGAGCCGCTGCGTCCGATGGTGCACGCCTGCACCATAGACCGGGCACCGCGAAAGTGGGAAAAGCCGAGCGACCACGCGCCCGTGACGCTGGAGCTGTCCGCGTAGTCAGGGTGCAACACCTGCGGCCTGCCGGGGCGCGCGCAGGGGGGCTGCGTCGCCCCGCAATGTGACAATCGGGCGACGTGGACAAACTCAACGACCCGCTCGATCCGCTCGACTCGCTCTTCGGCGCCCAGGCCGAAGCAACTCCGGCCGCCTTGGCTGCCGCGCTGGCACCTCCGGCTGCCGCCGGGCACTTTGACGAGTTGCGCGGCGGCGTGGCGCCCTCGCCCGCCGCGGGCTCGGGGGCAGTGCACACATTCGACCGTGCCGAAGACCTTTCGTCTTCCTGGGCACGATTCTTCGAGCAGCTGGGCCGCGAAGGCTTCGACGACCTGAATCGCCGTACCGTCAATCTGGAGCGGCAGGTACGCGACAACGGCATCACCTACAACGTCTATGCCGATGCCAACGGCCCGCAACGTCCCTGGTCACTGGATCTGTTTCCGCTGATCATCACGCCCCAAAGCTGGCAGCGGATCGAGGCTGGCGTGCTCCAGCGCGTGGACCTGCTCGATCGGATCATGGGCGATGTCTACGGGCCGCAGCAACTGCTGGCGCGCAACCTCCTGCCCCCGGCGCTGGTTCACGGCCACCCCGGCTATCTGCGGCCAATGCACGGCGTGCGACCGGCGGGCGACACTCACTTGCATATCGCCGCCTTCGATCTGGCGCGCGACGCGTCGGGCGCGTGGTGGGTAGTCACGCAGCGCACCCAGGCCCCGTCCGGGCTGGGCTACCTGCTGGAAAACCGGCTGATCATCTCGCGCCTGTTCCCCGAAGCCTTCGGTGGCCTGCGGGTTCAGCGTCTGGCCGGCGCCTATAGGGCATTGGTCGAAGGATTGCGCGCGATGAGCCCGGCCGCCGGCGAGGCACGCATCGTGCTGCTGACGCCGGGGCCTTTCAACGAAACCTACTTCGAGCACGCCTACCTGGCGCGCTATCTGGGGCTGACGCTGGTCGAAGGCAGCGACCTCACGGTGCGCGACCAGCGGCTGTACCTCAAGACGCTCAAGGGCCTGGAGCCGGTGCACGGTGTGCTCAAGCGCCTGGACGATGAATTTCTCGACCCGCTGGAACTGCGCTCGGATTCGCAGCTGGGTGTGCCCGGCCTGCTGCAGGCGATCCGGGCCGGCAACGTGCTGGTGGCCAATGCGCCGGGCTCCGGCTTCCTCGAATCGACCGCCCTTCTGGGATTTCTGCCGGCGCTGTCGCGCCATCTGCTGGGCGAAGAGCTTGAGTTGCCCTCGCTGGCTACCTGGTGGTGCGGTGAGCGCGCCGCGATGGAAGCGGTGCTTCCCGAATTGGGCCATAGCGTGGTCAAGCCCACCTACGGCGGCGCGGGCGCCGGTGCCGTGCTGGGTAAGTCGCTTTCGCGCCGGGCGCTGGACGAATGGGCTGGACGGATCGTGCGCCAGGGAGATGAGCACACCGTGCAGTCGTACCTGCCGCTGTCGCAGATGCCGACCTGGAAGAGCGGGCGGGATGCCGACGGCATCGTCCCGCGCTCTTTGATGCTGCGGGTCTTCGCAGTATCGGAAGGGCCGCGCCGCTGGCGCATCCTGCCCGGTGGCCTGACGCGCATCGCCGGCACCGACCTCGACATCGCGTCAATGCAGCGCGGCGGCAGCAGCGCCGACACCTGGGTGCTGACCGAGGGCGAGATCGACTCAACCAGCCTGCTCAAGCACGACCAGCCTGCAGTGGACATCGCGCAGCGCAGGCGCAGCGCCACCAGCCGCGCCGCCGAGAATCTGTTCTGGCTGGGCCGCTATACCGAGCGCACCGAGAACACCACCCGGCTGGCACGCCTGGCGCTGGAAAGCCTGAATGGCGAAGACCAGACGTCGCAGCCGCTGCTGGCCTGGCTGAGCCAACTGGCCGTCACGCATGCGCTGGTGCTGCCGGCGGTGCCACCGGCCACGCAGAGTCGCCGCGTCTTCGAGCGCTCCCTGATTGCGTCACTGGCAGACACCGAGGACGCCACCAGCGTGGGTTACAACCTGAGCGCACTGCGGTCTGCGGCCTCCGCGGTGCGCGAGCGACTGTCGCTGGAACAATGGAATGTCATCGTCCAGGCGGAACGCGAATTTCAGCGCGGCAGCGCGGCCGACGGCGACTTTTCCTCGGTCGAAGCCCTGCGCGTGCTGGAAACCCTGTCGGGCCACACTGCAGCCATGACTGGCGCCCAGACCGACCGCATGACACGCGACGACGGTTGGCGCCTGCTGTCCAGCGGCCGCCACCTTGAGAGGCTGGGCTTTCTGGCCTCAGCGCTGGCGCTGGGTTTTGAAACTGGCGCCGTATTCGATGAAGGCGGTTTCGAGGCGTTGGTGGCGCTTTTCGACAGCACCATCACTTTTCATGCCCAGTACCAGCAGCGGCACGACATTCCAGCGCTGCTGGACCTGCTGGTGCTCGATCGCGACAACCCGCGCTCGCTCGGCTGGGTGGCCCAGACGCTGCGCGGCCGGCTGGCCAAGCTGGCGGGCAGCGCCCCTGGCGAATTGCCCGAGATCGCGCTCACCGTGCCCGACCCGCAGGCGTGGTCGCTGGACGAGATGTGCGAGCGCGACGGCGAGGGCAGCTACGCCAGGCTGATGGAACTGCTGCAGCAATGCACCCAGGCGGCCTACCAGTTGTCGGATGCATTGAGCACGCGTTACTTCACCCACTCGGGCGAGGCGCGTCACAGCGTCGGCGCCTGATCGCCACAAGCCACCATGCTGCTGCGCGTCATCCACGAAACCGCCTACGAGTACGCGCCACCGGTCAAGACGGCGCAACATATGGCGCACCTCAAGCCCGCCGACAACAAGCGCCAGCAATTGCTCAGTCATCGCCTGACGGTGACGCCCGAGCCGGTCCAGCACAGCGAATCCACTGACGTTTACGGCAACACCCGCGCGTTCTTCAGCCTGGATTCGACGCACGAGGAACTCGTCGTCGTGGCCGACAGCCTGGTGTCGACTTCGGCGCCGCCCTCGCCCGCGCCTGACCTGACATGGGAGGACGTGCGCGAGAGGATGCGCTACCACCGGGACGCCGCCTATGATCCGGCCGCCGAATTCGTATTCGCCTCACCTTATGTGCCGCGTCATGATGATTTTCTGGCCTATGCCCGGCCCAGTTTCGAGCCCGGCCGGCCTTTGCTGGAGGCGGCCACCGATCTGATGGGGCGCATCCACGGTGACTTCGCCTACGAGTCCGAAGCCACCGACGTCAGCACACCGGCGCTGGAAGCCCTGCAGCTGCGCAAGGGAGTCTGCCAGGACTTCGCCCACGTCATGCTGGCTTGCCTGCGCAGCCTGGGCCTGCCGGCCCGCTATGTCAGCGGCTACCTGCTGACCTCCCCCGCGCCCGGGCAACCGCGTCTGGTAGGTAGCGACGCCTCACATGCCTGGGTCTCGGTCTACCTGCCGGGCGAGACGGGCGCGGGCAGCTGGTGCGATCTGGACCCCACCAACAACCGGCCGCCGGGTGAAGACTACGTCACGCTGGCCACGGGCCGCGACTATTCGGACGTTTCTCCCATCCGCGGAGTGATCCACGGCGGCGCCCATCACACGCTACACGTGGCAGTAACGGTGGGGCGGGCCGAAGCACCCGCGCCGGCGGGCAGCGGCGACTCCTACAATTTGCGCCACACCCCTTGAAGGATTCACCATGGACATCTACGAAAAACTGAAGGAACTGGGCATCACGCTGCCACCGGTCGCCGCGCCCGCTGCCGCCTACGTGCCGTTCGTGCAGACGGGCAACCTGGTATTCCTGTCGGGCCACATCGCCAAAAAGGATGGAAAGGCCTGGGTTGGCCAGTTCGGCCGGAACATGACGACGGACGAGGGCAAGGCGGCCGCGCGCGCCGTGGCCGTCGACCTGATGGGTACCTTGCATGCGGCCGTTGGCGATCTGAACCGGATCAAGCGCATCGTCAAGGTCATGAGCCTGGTCAATTCGACACCGGATTTCACCGAACAGCACCTGGTGACCAACGGGGCCAGCGAGCTGCTCGGCCACATGTTCGGGCATGCCGGCGCCCATGCCCGCAGTGCCTTTGGGGTGGCCCAGATCCCGATGGGCGCCTGCGTGGAAATCGAACTGATCGCCGAGCTTCACTGAGACGCACGGGCGCGTGAGCGAGTCGCCAGGTTCAGCGCCTGCGCATCACGACGCCGTCCAGCCAGTTGCGTCCTGCACAGGGCGAACTGCACTGGTCGGGCCGCACGACCATGCTGCGCAGATCGCGCCCCTGGGGCAGCAGCGAGAGTTCGCAGCCTGTACTGAGATCGGTTGCGCTCAGCCGGTGCTCATGCGCGTTCCAGAAGCCCATCCCTTCGAACGTACAGACCTGCGCATCGGGCAGGGTGAATTCGGCCGTGATCTTGACGTCGCGCACCCCCCCGAACGGCGTTCGCTCGATCGTCATGACGTCTGCTACCCGCGAACACACTGCCCGGCCGCCGCGAACGTCGGTGAAGCAGACTCTCTTCGATACCGAGCGGAACTGGCCGATCAGGCCCGATGGGGCCTCTGCCAGGCTCCCGGCCCAGGCGGTGACCGACGCAAGCGCCAGCAGGACAGCGAGACACGCGATATTCATCTCCTGCCCAGCATACGCAGCCAATTCAGGCATCGGCCCGAGAATTGTCAGGCGACGTTACCTGCGCCGGGCGCGGCAATGGGTTGTTACGCGCTGTCGCGCAGGCGCAGTTACTCGATCCTGATGACGCCCAGTGGCTTGAACCCCAGATCGGCCATCTTGCCCTTGCGCCCGCGCGCTGCCCGCGCGTTGTTGAGCGAGCGGATCTCCAGCGTCTCCTCTCTGTCCTTGCCGCCGCGCCCGATGCCAGCGATGCGCACGCTGCGCGTATAGGCCGCGGCGCCAGCCAATGTGTCCTTGGCGTCGAGGTCGATCAGCATCAGGCCGCGGCCCCCATTGGCCATCGGCTTGAGTTCGCCGATTTCAAAGGTGAGGATGCGCCCGCCAGTCGATGCGCAGGCCACGTGCGTCGCGGCCGCCATGGGAGCCACATTGGCGGGCGAGGGGCGACAAACTGTCTCGCCCGGCGCGCAGCTGACGAAGGCCTTGCCCGCCTTCAGGCGCGATGTCATGTTGTCCACCGTGGCCAGGAATCCATAGCCGCCCGAGCCGCTGAGCAGCAGCCAGGCGCCTGGTTCGCCAGCGAAATAGTGCGTCAACTGAGTGCCCGCTTCCAGTTCGACCAGCGTGGTCACCGGCTGCCCGTCGCCCCTGGCGCCTGGCAGCAAAGATACCGGAACCGAGTACACACGGCCGTTGCTTCCGAAGGCCAGCAGTGTATCGACCGTGCGGCACTCGAACGTGGCGTACAGGCCATCACCCGCCTTGAACGCAAAGCTGGCGGCCTCGTGGCCGTGCCCGCTGCGTGCGCGCACCCAACCCTTTTGCGATACCACCACCGTCACCGGCTCGTCGATCACCTTGATCTCGGCCACCGCCCTTTTCTCGGCCTGGATCAGCGTGCGACGCGCATCGGCGAACTGCCTCGCATCCTGTTCGATTTCCCGGATCATCAGGCGACGCAGCGCCGCTGGGCTGCCCAGGATCTCGTCCAGCTTCTTCTGCTCATCCCGCAGTTCCTTGAGTTCCAGCTCGATCTTGATCGCCTCCAGCCGCGCCAGCTGGCGCAGGCGAATCTCCAGGATGTCTTCGGCCTGCCGGTCGCTCAACGCAAAACGCGCGATGAGCGCGGCCTTGGGCTCATCGCTGTGCCGGATGATCGCGATCACCTCGTCGATGTTGAGCAGAACCAGCTGCCGGCCTTCGAGGATATGGATGCGGTCCAGCACGCGGGCCAGCCGATGGCGTGAGCGCCGCTCGATGGTGGCCTGGCGAAACGCGATCCACTCGGTGAGCATCAGGCGCAGCGATTTTTGCACCGGCTTGCCGTCCAGACCCACCATCGTCAGGTTGACCGGCGAAGAGGTTTCCAGGCTGGTATGCGCCAGCAAGGTGCTGATCAACTCGGATTGCTCAATGCGGCTGGTCCTGGGCTCGA
>JANYAN010000402.1 GCA_025361305.1 Burkholderiales bacterium | reverse complement strand
CGAAGAGCTTGCGCAGGCCAGCCGCAAGGGGGCGCAACTGGCGCAGCAAAATGCCCAGCTGGCCACCCGGCTGCAGGCCGCCCCCGTGATCCAGTATGTTGCAGTGCTGGCCGACGAAAACGCCACTGCCTCGATCCTCGTGACGTTCGATCCCCGGCACAACATGCTCACCCTCAAGCGCGTAGGCGGCTACCAGGAGGCCCAGGACAAGTCGCTCCAGCTCTGGGCGCTGCCCACCGATGGGCCAAAGTCGCTGGGGGTGCTGGGCGGCGAATCCGTCATCCAGTTCACTGCCGCAGAAGCGCAGGTGCGCGAGGTGCCTGCACTGGCCGTCAGCCTGGAGCCCAAGGGCGGCGTGCCGGCAGGCAGCGGCCCCACGGGACCGGTGCTGTTCAAGGGCGCGCTGCTGCAGACAACGCTATGAGCCACGCGGCAGGATCGAAGCCCACGGTCAGGCCGCCAGGCCATTCGACCACCGGCCTGCGGATCACGCTGGTATGCCCCACCATCACGGCCCGTGCACTCGCTGCGTCTGTTACAGCAGCTTGCACCGACGGGTCGAGCTTGCGCCAGGTCGGACCGCGCCGGTTCAGCAGCTTTTCCCAACCCGCGCTGGCCAGCCAGGCGTCGAGCCGATCAGGCGGTACGCCTTCCCGCTTGAAGTCATGAAAGCGGTAGTCCACGCCATGCTCGGCCAACCACAGACGTGACTTCTTGACGGTGTCGCAATTCGGGATGCCGTAGACAGTGGTGCTTGCTTTCATGCGCAAATGATCGCATCTTCGCGCGTCAGCGACAATTTCAGCCGTATGAACACCTTGCAAGACTGGCTGGTGCATTGCGAGCGCCTGCATCCCACAACCATCTCGATGGGACTGGAGCGTTCGCATGCCGTGGCGCAACGCATGGGCTTGCGTTTCGACTGCCCGGTGGTCACGGTGGCAGGAACCAACGGCAAGGGTTCGACCTGCGCGATGCTCGAGGCGATCGCGCTGCAGGCGGGCTATCGACCGGGCGTCTACACCTCGCCGCACCTGGTGCATTTCGAGGAGCGCTGCCGCATCCACGGCGAGATCGCGCGCGACCACGACCTGATCCCGCACTTCGAGCGGGTCGAGGCGGCGCGCCATGGGGTGGCGTTGACATACTTCGAGTTCACCACGCTGGCGATCATGAGCCTGCTGGCCGCTTCTCGCCTGGACGTGGCGATCCTGGAGGTGGGGCTGGGCGGCCGGCTGGATACTGTCAACGTCATCGACGCCGACTGCGCCGTGATCACAAGCATCGACCTCGATCACATGGAGTACCTGGGCCCCGACCGCGAGAGCATCGGACGAGAGAAGGCCGGCATCATGCGCGGTGGCCGACCCGCCGTCGTCAGCGACCCGATGCCCCCGCAAAGCGTGCTCGAGCATGGACGGGACATCGGCGCCGATCTGTGGACGCTTGGGCGCGACTTCAATTTCTCAGGTGACAAGCAGCAATGGGCCTGGGCCGGGCGCGGGCGCCGCTACGCCGGGCTGGCCTACCCCGCGTTGCGTGGGGCCAACCAGCTGGTCAATGCGGCCGGTGTGCTGGCGGCGCTGGAATCCCTGCGCGAGCGCCTGCCGGTGACGGCGCAAGCCGTGCGCAATGGCCTTGCCATGGTGGAGTTGCCCGGGCGCTTCCAGATCGTTCCGGGAGAACCGGCGCTGGTGCTGGACGTGGCGCACAACCCGCACGCCGTCGCGGCGCTGACCGCCAATCTGGATGCAATGGGCTTCTATCCGGTGACGCATGCGGTGTTCGGCGCCATGGCCGACAAGGACCTGGGGCCGATGCTGGCCAGGATATCGCCGTTGATCGACCGCTGGTATTTCACCGACCTGCCTACCCCCCGGGCCGAATCGGCGGCCAACCTGATAGCCAGGTGGCGGTCGCTCGAAGCCCGCAAGGACGTGGTGGCCAGTGCCCACACCGACCCGATGGCGGCGCTGCACGCCGCGGTCGCCGCGGCAGACCCCACTGATAGAATCGTGGTCTTCGGATCGTTCTTCACGGTGGGGGGCGTTTTGAAGGACGGGCTGCCCCGGCTTCAGGCCCGCCACCTGGGCCCCTGACCCTTTACTGGCGAGTGCTTTCATGGCTTTGTTCAAGTTCCGCAAGGGTGGCGATGAGCCGCTGGCCAGCGCGCCGCAGCCCGAGAGCATCGAGGCCGTGCGCCGGCGTGCCAGGCATCGGCTGATCGGCGCGGTGGTGCTGGTGCTGGTGGCCGTCGTCGGGTTTCCATTGCTGTTCGACACGCAACCGCGCCCGATCTCGGTAGACATACCGATCGAAATTCCCGACCGCAACAAGGCCAAGCCACTGCCGATCACGGCTGTGCCTGCTGTCCAGGCCCCGGTTGTCACGGGCCAGGTGACGCCGGCCCCTGAGTCCGCCCCTGTGGTCGCGGAATCAGCGGCGTCCAGACCTGAACCAAAACCTGAGCCCAAGCCTGCCAAGGTGGAGCCGACACCTGCGCCGGCGCGCGTCCCCGACGACGGTGCCAAGGCGCAGGCGTTGCTCGAGGGCAAAGCGGCCGAAGAGGCGGCTGCATCGGCAGCATCGGCCGCAGCCGAGGGCCGTTTCGTCGTGCAGGTCGGCGCCTACGCCGATCCGGCCCTGGCCCAGGAAACGCGGCGCAAGGTGGAAAAAGCGGGGCTGAAAACCTATACACATATTGCAGAGACCAAGGAAGGCAGGCGCATCCGTGTACGTGTCGGGCCATTCAGTACCCGTGCCGAGGCGGACAAGGCAGCAGAAAAGGTCAAGGGGCTGGATTTGCCGGCCGCCGTCCTCACCTTGTAGGCGCGTGAGCCCCATGGCCGCGCTCGACTGGGTTCTGTTGGTGGTGCTGATGCTGTCGCTGCTTCTGGGTGCCTGGCGCGGCCTGGTGTATGAGGTGCTGTCGGTGCTGAGCTGGCTGGCCGCTTTCGTGCTGGCTCAATGGCTGGCGCCCGAGGTGGGCGCCTGGCTGCCGATGGGCGGTGCGGCAGAGCCGGTGCGTTTCGCGACCGGGTTCGTCACGGTGTTTATCGGCGTGGTGTTTGCGGGTGGCCTGTTGGCCTGGGGAATCAAGAAGCTGGTCGAGGCCGTGGGCCTGCGGCCGGTGGATCGGACACTGGGCGCTGCATTCGGCGTGGTGCGTGGCGCTGTGCTGGTGCTCGCGGTGGCGGTGGTGGTCAACATGACACCGCTCAGGCGCGGGCAATGGTGGACTGAATCGAAGGTCGCCGACGTGGCAACGGCGGCGCTCAAGGGACTGAAACCGGTACTGCCCGAACGGTTCGGGCACTACCTGCCGGGTTAGCAAGCAAGAGAGCTTCACTATGTGCGGAATCGTCGGCGTTGTCAGCAACGCCCCAGTCAACCAGCTGATCTACGACGCCTTGCTGCTGCTGCAGCATCGCGGCCAGGACGCGGCCGGCATCGTCACCCAGCAGGAACGCAAGTTCTTCATGCACAAGGCCAAAGGCATGGTGCGCGACGTGTTTCGCACCCGCAACATGCGCGGCCTGCCGGGCAACGCGGGCCTGGGCCAGGTGCGCTATCCCACCGCCGGCAATGCCTACAGCGAAGAAGAAGCGCAGCCGTTCTACGTCAATGCGCCTTTCGGGATCGTGCTGGTGCACAACGGCAACCTCACCAACGCGCACTCCCTGAAGGCCGAACTGTTCACCAGCGACCACCGTCACATCAACACCGAGAGCGACTCCGAAGTGCTGCTCAATGTGTTCGCGCACGAGCTTGAAAAAGCCACGCGTGGCGTTCCGCTGGAGCCCGAACAGGTGTTCACCGCCGTGCGCAACGTGCACCGCCGTGTGCGGGGCTCGTACGCGGTGATCGTGATGATCGCGGGCCATGGCGTGCTGGCTTTTCGCGATCCCTACGGCATCCGTCCGCTGTCCGTTGGCCGTGGCAAGGACGGCACCTGGATGGTGGCCAGTGAATCGGTCGCGCTGGAGGGCACCGGCCACCAGTTCGAACGTGACGTGGCACCGGGCGAGACGGTTTTCATCGACCTGCAGGGCCAACTGCACGCGCGCCAGTGTGCCGATGCACCGCAGCTGTATCCGTGCATATTCGAATTCGTTTACCTGGCCCGGCCCGACTCGGTGATGGACGGCATCTCGGTCTACCAGGCGCGTCTGAACCTGGGCGAGACGCTGGCCAAGCGCGTGGTCTCCACCGTGCCGCCCAGCGAGATCGACGTGATCATCCCGATTCCCGAATCCAGCCGTCCCAGCGCCACGCAGCTGGCGCACCTGCTGGGCATTCCGTACCGCGAGGGATTCGTGAAGAACCGCTACGTCGGCCGCACCTTCATCATGCCGGGGCAGGGCGTGCGCAAGAAGTCGGTCAGGCAAAAGCTCAACGCGATCGCCAGCGAG
>JANYAN010000395.1 GCA_025361305.1 Burkholderiales bacterium | reverse complement strand
GGGGGTATTTCTGGGGGTACGTTCGCGTTTGAGCGAGCCAGAATTGAGCATTCATGCGCCTTAGACGGGTTGATGTGAATGACGTCCACCCGCCAAAAATTGAAGTGAATCAACGGGTTGCAGTCGAGAGATTGCAGCCTGTTTTTCTTTGTCCGCTTCGTGCGAACAACTATGGGGCCATTCGAACACGCGCCATGTGTTTTCTCCAACGTCGGGTGTGCGCGCAACGATCTGAGCGACTCAATTTGCTGGCCGCTCGAGCGGGCGTTCTCGTTGTTCGGAAATCAGCTTGCCCAATAACTGGGCAAAGGGCACGATGTTGCGATGCGTGCTGGCTTGCTCGAGTGCGCTCATGTAGGCTTTGCGCTGCTGCACCGGAACTACCGTCCAGGGATAGCCTCCTGTTACCAGCAGCGCGTTCATGACGAACCTGCCGAGTCGTCCGTTTCCGTCCATGTAGGGATGGATGTAGACAAACAGGAAATGACCAAGAACTCCTCTTGCTGCAGGATGCTGCTCTTTTGAGATGAGCTCAAAAAGGACCGGCATGGTTTCACGCACGGCCTCTTTTGAAAGTGGTACGTGCAATGCGCCGCGAATGAAGACTTGGTCGTTTCGATAACCCGCGAGGTCTTGCGGTTTGAGAACGCCGGCTTGGACACTGGGTGCAAACAGGGCGCGATACCACGCACTGTGTGACTTGCGAAGCTCCTCGCCCGGGTTCTGTCCCTTCAAAATTTTGCTTACTGAGTCCTTGACCGCATGGTGAGCCTCGAAGTACCCACGAGCTGCCATCGCATCGCGCGCACCTTTGTCGTCGCTGTCCGGGTCCCAATGTCCTTGTCGAACCTTTTCGATCAGCTCCGGCGTCACACGGTATCCCTCAATGGACAGGGAGTGGTAGGCGTCGGTGACGTAGCGGGCTTCGACATCCGCAAGCACTTGGAGGGCGTTGCCTGTCTCCGCTGCTGGGGCAGGGAGAGTGTCGATGACAGCCTGGCGCATGTCAGCCCACAAGAGGCGAATGCGTTGCACATACGGCGTTTCTGGCCGGCCACCTGGGGTCGTGTTCACCGGCTGCTCGAACGGGTTGGTCTCCACCACGTTGTAGCTGGCAGACCGCATTGTCAGCACGATTTCGTCAGCAATTTCAGGTCTGCCCAACGCGCGAAGCGCGCCGGCAAGTCGTCCTGCGATGACCGAGTGAGAGCCCTCGAGCAAGATTCGAATCAAGTTGATGCCCTCAATCAGGCTCTGCAGGGCAATGGTCGCGGCCAACTGTTGCTGGGTGAAGAATGCAGGGCCTGCGGCCACGAGCGCGCTCTCCAGTTCAACCAGCCGCAGCCCTGCTGCGTCTTTGCTGGGCCGGGATGGAAGCAACCGAGGGGCCTTGTACAAGAAGAGAGATGTGCCATGGAGCAGATTCAGCGACTGATTGCCCGCTGCAGGCGCCCAGACCTGCAGTTGCGTGGGAAGTGAGCGATCTCCTGAGTGCATCAAGAGCGATTGCTCTGGCCCGATGTGCCAGTCGTCGCCGAATCGCTCGGTACAGTAGCCGGAAATGAATTCGCGCATGCTGGCAAACCAGGCTGTGCTGTCACCGGCGCCGTCGTTCGGCCGCGTCTGGATGTACCAGCCTTTGACCACCTCACGAAGAAAGCCCGCGTCCCTCAGTCGTTCCCGGTGAACCCGCGTGAGCGCCTTGGCACGGATGGCGCGTGCGGGCTCCAGGGCGTGTAGAGCCCTAAGAGATTGAGCCAGTTTTTCGTGAGGGGCTGGCATGGCGACAAGACTTATGTGCTTTACGGAAACAAGAGTTTCAGGTCGAATGATTGCACGACTTATGCGTATTGTCAACGCAAGACTTCTTCGCCGGCGCTCCCGGGGCCTGGCTTTCAAATCACGATCGGAATTTCGGTGGCGGGCGGCGTGTTGCGGCTGCGGCCGCAGCGCACGATGCCATCGATCATCACCATGCCCACGCCCGGGATGTCGCCGAGCTGCACGCTCTCCAGCAGGTCTTTGCCCGCGGAGTGCTGGGCCTTGTCCATGAAGACAAAGTCGGCGGCGCGGCCCGGCTCGATCAGCCCGCAATTCAGGCCCCGGATCTTCGCGGTGTTGCCCGTCGCGAAACAGAACACCAGTTCGGCCGGAATGCCGCCCAGGCTGGAGAGCAGCGCGATCATGCGCAGGATGCCGAGCGGCTGGACGCCGGAACCGGCCGGACCATCAGTGCCCAGGATGATGCGGTGCGGACACTTCAGCTGCAGGGCGGCCTGCGCGGCGGCGATCGCGATCTTCTCGTTGCCGTTGTGCACGATCTCGATCGCGCGCGACGAGCGCTCGCACAGCTCGCACACATGCGCTTCGGGCAGTGCCGTGTGGCCGCCGTTGATGTGGCCGATGATGTCGGCGTCCGCTTCCAGCACCACGTCCTTGTCGATCAGGCCCGACCCGGGGATCGACGGACCGCCGGTGTGGATCGTGCTCTGGATGCCGTACTTGCGCGCCCACGCCACCATGCGCTGCGCTTCCGCGCCGGCCTTGACGGAGCCCAGGCCGACTTCGCCGAGCAGCTTCACGCCCGCGTCGGCCAGGTCCTTGAAGTCCTGTTCCACCATGCCCTGCTCGATCACCGGCGCACCGGCCAGCACCTTCACGCCGCCGGGGCGGAAGTTGTCGAACGCGCGCTGCGCGGTGATCGCGAGCGCCTTCAGGCCGACGATGTCCTTCGGCCTGCCGGGCAGGTGCACTTCGCCGGCGGAGATCATCGTCGTCACGCCGCCGTTCATCGTCGAGTCGATCCAGCCGAACTGGTTCTGGCGCGGCGTCCAGTCGCCGAACACGGGGTGCACGTGGCTGTCGATCAGGCCCGGCGCGACGCAGGTGCGGCGCGCGTCGATCAGCACCTTGGGCTCGCTCATGTCGCAATCGGCGGCGCGCCCGACG
>JANYAN010000382.1 GCA_025361305.1 Burkholderiales bacterium | reverse complement strand
GAGAAACCTTTTTGCTTCAGTGTGCGCAGTGTGCCCGCGTCAATACGGTCCAGTGCCGAGCCACTGTCAGGCTGGGGCAAGCGTTCAATTTCCAATTCGATTTGCACGATCTGTTCGATCTGAACCAAAAACCAAGGGTCGATCTTGGTCAACGCAAAGACCTCCTCCACACTCCAGCCGGCGGCAAACGCGTCGCCGACGTACCAGATCCGCTCGGGGCCGGGCTCGCCAAGCTCCTTTTCAAGAACTTCCCGGTCCTGGGTCTTTTCGTTCAGGCCATCGACACCAACCTCCAGTCCCCGCAGGGCCTTCTGGAACGATTCCTGGAAGGTGCGCCCAATGGCCATCACCTCACCCACCGACTTCATCTGCGTGGTCAGCCGGGAATCGGCCTGCGGAAACTTCTCGAAGGCAAAGCGCGGGATCTTGGTCACCACGTAGTCGATGCTGGGCTCGAAACTGGCCGGCGTGGCACCGCCCGTGATCTCGTTGCGAAGCTCATCGAGCGTGTAGCCTACAGCGAGCTTGGCCGCCACCTTGGCGATCGGGAACCCCGTCGCCTTGGACGCCAGCGCTGATGAACGCGAAACGCGCGGGTTCATCTCGATGACGATCATCCGGCCGTCCGCCGGATCGACGGCAAACTGCACGTTCGAGCCGCCCGTATCGACACCGATCTCGCGCAGAACCGCCAGCGAGGCGTTGCGCATGATCTGGTATTCCTTGTCGGTCAGCGTCTGCGCCGGAGCGACGGTGATCGAGTCCCCGGTATGCACACCCATCGGATCCAGGTTCTCGATCGAACAGATGATGATGCAGTTGTCCGCCTTGTCGCGTACCACTTCCATCTCGAACTCTTTCCAGCCGACCAGGGATTCCTCGATCAGCAGTTCGCTGGTGGGAGAAGCTTCCAGGCCGCGTTTGCAGATCGTCTCGAATTCTTCGGGGTTGTAGGCGATCCCGCCGCCAGTGCCCCCCAGCGTGAAGCTAGGCCGGATCACGACCGGGAAGCCCACGGTCTTCTGCACGGCCCAGGCTTCATCCAGGTTGTGCGCGATGCCCGAGCGAGCCGAGCCCAGCCCGATCCGGGTCATGGCATCCTTGAACTTGAGCCGGTCCTCGGCCTTGTCGATCGCTTCGGGGGACGCACCGATCAGTTCGACTGGCCGACCGGTAGCCGCGCCCATGTACTTTTCCAGTACACCATGGCGCCAGAGGTCCAGCGCGCAATTCAGTGCCGTCTGGCCGCCCATGGTCGGGAGGATGGCGTCCGGGCGCTCGCGCACGATGATCTTTTCAACCGTCTGCCAGGTGATGGGCTCGATGTAGGTGACGTCCGCCGTTGCCGGGTCGGTCATGATCGTGGCCGGATTGCTGTTGATCAGGATGACCTTGTAGCCTTCCTCGCGCAAGGCCTTGCAGGCCTGCACGCCGGAGTAGTCGAACTCGCACGCCTGGCCAATGATGATCGGGCCCGCGCCGATGATGAGGATGCTCTTGATGTCCGTGCGCTTGGGCATTTCAGTTTTTCTCCATGAGTGCCGTGAAGCGATCGAACAGGTAGCCGATGTCGTGCGGGCCGGGCGAGGCCTCCGGGTGGCCCTGGAAACAGAAGGCCGGCCGGTCGGTGCGGGCCAGCCCTTGCAGAGTCCCGTCGAACAGGCTGACATGGGTCGGGCGCAGGTTGGCCGGCAGCGATTTCTCATCGACGGCGAAGCCGTGGTTCTGGCTGGTGATACTGACGCGACCGGTATCCAGATCCTTGACCGGGTGATTGGCGCCGTGATGGCCGAACTTCATCTTGAAAGTCCTGGCGCCCGAGGCCAGCGCCATGATCTGATGCCCCAGGCAAATCCCGAATGTGGGGTAGCCCGCCTCGACCAGTTCGCGTGTGGCACCGATGGCGTAGTCGCACGGCTCGGGATCGCCGGGCCCGTTCGACAGGAAGACTCCGTCCGGCTTCATGGCCCTGACCGCGGCCGCCGAAGTCTGCGCCGGCACGACCGTGACCTTGCAGCCGCGCTGCGCCAGCATTCGAAGGATGTTTTTCTTGACCCCGTAGTCGAACGCGACGACGTGGCGCGTAGGCGCCTGCTGCTGGCCGTAGCCCGAAGTCAGCCGCCATTCGGTCTGGCTCCATGCGTACGGCTGCGTCACTGAGACGACCCGGGCCAGGTCCAGCCCGTTCATGCCGGGTGCGCTTTGGGCCGCTGCCACGGCGCGGTCAATTAGCGCTGGCGTCGCTTCCTCGCCGGCGGCCAGGCCGACGATGCAGCCGCTCTGGGCGCCACCGGTGCGCAGCAGGCGAGTGAGCTTTCGGGTGTCGATGTTGGCGATTGCCACGGTTCGCTCGCGCTGCAGGTACTGCGAGAGTGTCAAATGGGAGCGGAAATTGGAGGCGACCAGTGGCAGGTCGCGGATGACCAGCCCCGCGGCGTGGACCTTGGCGGCTTCGACGTCCTCGTCATTGACACCGTAGTTGCCGATATGCGGATACGTGAGCGTCACGATCTGCTGGCAGTAACTGGGGTCGGTGAGGATTTCCTGGTAACCGGTCATGGCCGTGTTGAACACGACTTCGCCGGTTGTGAAGCCGGTGGCTCCGATCGAATTGCCGATAAAGACCGTGCCGTCTGCAAGCGCCAGGATGGCGGGAGGGGCGGTTCCCTGTTGAGACAAAAGCACTGGGTTCTCCGGATGATTACGGGTACGCCCAAACGCGCTCAAGAGCGGACTCTCGATGGCTGCTTTTGTAAGGGAGGTGGCTTGAATGCGCTAGGCGTACGGGGGTTTGCGGGAAAGCCCTTGATTATAGCCGAGCAGCGGCACTTGCATGCAGGCAGATGGCTGCGGCAGACGCGACATTGAGCGACTCCTGCCCTCCCGGCTGCGCGATCCGCACGGCCAGATCGGACCGCGACGCGAGCGCAGCACTCACGCCCTGCCCTTCGTGTCCCAGGGCCCAGGCACAGGGCCACGGCAGGCGGCAGCGATGCAAGAACTCGCCCTCATGGGAACTGGTCGTCACGATGGGCACGGTGAGCGCGTCCAGGGCATCGGGGGCCAGGCCTTCGACCAGCCTGAGGGTGAAATGGGCACCCATGCCGGCGCGCACGACCTTCGAACTCCAAAGCGCCGCCGTGCCCTTGAGCGCGATCACCTGCGCAAAGCCGAAAGCTGCCGCGCTACGCAGGATGGCGCCGACGTTGCCCGTGTCCTGGAGCCGGTCCAGAATGACTGTCGCGGCGCTTGGGTCCAGCGGCGAAGGGGCCGGCAAATCGAGGATGAGCCCCATGGGCGCGGGTGACTCAAGCGCGCTCAACCCTGCGAAGAGGGTATCGGCCACGAGAACGGTGCGCGCAGCGGCGTTTTCCCACTCATGCCGCGCCAAGCCCCAGAACGACTCGGCAAAGACGGCCACGGCCGGCTTGACTCCGCGTGCCAGCGCGGCACGGCAAAGATGATCGCCTTCGAGCCAGACTTGACCCTGCTTGCGGTATTCGGTGCTGTCGTGGGCCAGCCTGCGCAAGTCCTTGTACAGGGCGTTGTCGCGGGAACTGATCAGGGTCGGGCCGACAGAAGTCACGGGGCGACCGCCGACACCCCGCCGCCACGAACGCTGAAGGTTGCGGCGACCGGACTGAAGAAGCGCCGATGGTGGCAGCAGGCGCCATGGACCCGCAACGCCTCCAGATGTTCGGGTGTGCCGTAGCCCTTGTGCGCGGCGAATCCGTATTGCGGAAATTCCAGGTGCAGCTTCTCGCACAGCCGGTCGCGATGCACCTTGGCCAGAATCGACGCGGCAGAGATCGCCTCTATGCTGGCATCGCCGCCCACCACAGCCTCGGCCAGCACGTCCAGCGTGGGCAGGCGATTGCCGTCGACCAGCACCTTGGCGGGCTTCAGGCGCAGACCCTCGACGGCACGCTTCATGGCCAGCAAGGTGGCCTGCAGAATATTGAGCGAGTCGATCTCGGCAACGCTGGCCTCGGCCACAGAGCAGCACAGGGCCTTTTCAAGAATCTGGTCGTAGAGCTTGCAGCGTTGCAATGGCGTGAGCGCCTTGGAGTCGGCCAGGCCGCGGATGTGCTTCGTGTCGTCCAGGATCACGGCAGCGGCCACCACCGGGCCAGCCAGCGGTCCCCGCCCGGCCTCGTCCACGCCAGCGACCAGGCCCACCGGATCCCAAGCCAGGTGGCCTTGTTCAGCTCTGAATGACTTTTTGGATCGCATCGGTCGCAAGTGTTGCCGTGTCCAGTGCCAGTTGCTGATGCAGCGTGGCGAATTTTTTCTGTACCGCCGCCATTCTGTCAGGTGCCGCCAGCCACTCCAGCACAGCCGCTGCCAGGGCCGCTGGCGTTGCCGCGTGCTGGACCAGTTCGGGGACGACCGACTCGCCACACAGGATGTTGGGCAAGCCAATCCAGGGCTGCAACTGCATGCGGCGCATGATCTGGAACGACAGCCAGTTCATGTTGTAGGCAATCACCATGGGGCGTTTGAACAAAGCCGCCTCCAGCGTTGCCGTTCCACTGGCAATCAGCGTGACGTCGCAGGCCGCCAGCGCCGCATGCGACTGACCTTCCACCACGTCGATGCTGCCATCCTGACCCGTGGTGCGTACTGCCCGTTCGATGGCCAGCCTTCGCCCCGGTGCGGCCGGGACCACGAATCGGACCTTCGGCCGCGCCCGCCGGATCAATGCGGCGGCCTCGAAGAACCGGGGTGCGAGGTACTGGATCTCGGAGGCCCTGCTGCCCGGCAGCAACGCCACAATCTCATCGTTCGGGGGCAGCTCCAGGGCTTGCCGCGCGGCCACCTTGTCGGGCTGCATGGGAATGATGCTTGCCAGGGGGTGCCCCACGTACGTTGCGGCGATGCCATGCTGTGCCAGCAATGCGGGCTCGAACGGGAAGATGCACAGGACGTGGTCGACGCTGGCGCGAATCTTTTCGGCGCGGCCCGCACGCCAGGCCCAGATCGACGGGCAGACGAAGTGGATCGTCTTGATCCCGCGGGCGCGCAACGCTTCCTCGAGGTCGAGATTGAAATCCGGGGCATCGACGCCGATAAAGGCCTGTGGTCGCCCCTCCAGCAGGCGGCGACGCAGCTGGGTGCGGATGCCGGCAATTTCCCGATAGTGGCGCAGCACCTCGACATATCCGCGAACGGCCAGCTTTTCCTGCGGCCACTGGCTCCTGAAACCGCGAAGTTCCATCTGCGGGCCGCCGATGCCGGTGGCGGACAAGTTCGGCCAGCGCCTGAGCAGGCCGTCCAGCAGCAGGCCGCCCAGCACGTCCCCGGAGGCTTCGCCTGCCACCATCGCCAGGCGGGGAAAGGGATCGCCCATCGCAGCGCCAGCTCAGCGCGCGATGCCGCGGCTGGACTGGTCGAGGAAGGCCATCATCATTTCGACGTCGGCCCGCGCCTGTGGCGCAGATGCCGCCAGCGCCTCGATCTGCGCGCGCGCCTGCTCCAGGGTCAGCGCCGACCGGTACAACAGCCGGTGCATCTGCTTGA
>JANYAN010000331.1 GCA_025361305.1 Burkholderiales bacterium | reverse complement strand
GCTCGTGTCCTCGCGCGTGACGGCATGCCGCATTTGCGGCGATCCGGGGCCGATCGACGCATGCAGTTGGTAGGGCTTCAGGTAGCTGGCTGACAGCTTCTTCCCACCACTCGCGTCTGGTGAGCCCTGATCGTGAATGACGAAGTCCCGCGTCGGGGCTGCCAGCGCGCCCTGGTAGACGTTGGCCTGCAAGGGCAAGGTCTCGCGCTCGTTCCACCTGGCACCGCGAGCCAGCGCCCTTGCGGCCAGGATGGCCTGGTATTCACGCTGCGCGATCACGGCGACGAAACTTCCGTCGCGCACCACCTTCAAGACCCCGGGCATTTGTGCTGCCTCTGCACTGTCCAGTGCGGCAAGGGTGGCGGCGGGGCCGGGCGGGCGCACGACTCGGGCGTGCACCATGCCGGGCAAGCGCAAGTCCTGTACATACGAAGCCCCGCCGCTCACCTTGCCGGGGATGTCCGTGCGCTGAAGCGATTGCCCCACCACGGTGAGGCTGGCTGGCTCGCGCAGGACGATCGTCGCCGCGGCAGGAACATGCAGAATCTGACCGGTGACCAGCTCGCCATAGGCCAGCGTGCCGGCGTCACCGCGTATCACGCCGTCTTCTACCGTCAGCGTATCGGCCGGGACGCCCAGCTTTTGCGCCGCCAGGCCGATCAGGATGGCGCGTACCTGGGCTGCCGCGTGGCGGATGGCGGTGCCGCTGTCCTGCATCGAATGGCTGCCGGCCGTGTAGCCCTCGTCGGCGGTACGCTCGGTGTCGGCTGTCACCATGGTGATGCGCTCGGGCCGCACCATCAGCTCTTCGGCTGCGACTTGCGTGAGTGCGGTCTTGATGCCCTGTCCCAATTCCGCCTTGCCCGTGAATACGGTGACCTTGCCATCGGCACCGATACGGATCCAGCCGTCCAGCAGCGGCTGCCTTTTCAGGCTGACGGGCAACTCGGGTGGGTTCGCTGCGGCCGCGAGCCTGGCCGGTCGCAGCGCGAAGGCAACGACCAGCGCGCCACCCGTGCCCAGCACCGCGCGACGGGTCAGCCCTTCAACTGCGTTGTGCATCATTGCCACGCTCCGGGAGCTTGCCGGCCGCACGCCGCACTGCGCGCAGGATGCGCATGTGGGTGCCGCAGCGGCACAGGTTGACGCCCATGTACTGCCTGATCTGGGCGTCGGTGGGATTCGGATTGCGCTCCAGCAATGCTTGTGCCCGCATGATCATGCCGGCAATGCAATAGCCGCATTGCGCAGCCTGCTCCTCGATGAAAGCGCTTTGCACGGTGCCGGGCCGCGCCGCCGTTCCCAGGCCCTCCACGGTTTTGACGGGCCTGTTGCCCACCACGGACAGCGGCGTCAGACAGGACAGCACAGCTTCACCGCCGACCATCACGGTGCAGGCGCCGCACTGGCCCAGGCCGCAACCGAACTTGGCGCCATTGAGCTCAAGATCTTCCCGCAGCACGTAGAGAAGCGGCGTCGCCGGGTCGGCATCCACCGCGTGGTCGTGGCCATTGACGTTCAGGACGATCATGGGTTGCTCCGGACTTGCTTGACGGCCCCGGCTACATCGGTCCAGGGCGGTGCGTCCGTGCATTGTCGGCGCAACCAGATCACCAGGGCCGTCAGCTGTTCGTCGGTCAGGCTGCCTTCGAACGGTGGCATCCAAAGGCCAGTCTGGCCGTCTGGTGGCTCGATGCCTTCGCGGATGATGTGGACCAGATTGCGCGGGTCGGACAGGTGCATGGCCACGGCCAGTGGCAGCCGCAGGGCCGTGTTCGATGAAAACTCACGTCCCGCATCGTGGCACGCAGCGCAACTGTTCGCATACACCGTCGCGCCCAATGCCAGCACTGACTCATCAGCCACCGGCAGGGGCGTGAGCGGTTGCACCACCATCAACGAACCCTGCGCCGCCTTCTTTCGGCTGGCCGCCTCGCGCGCCTCGCGTTCGACGTTCGGCGGTGTCATCTGCGCCTGAATATAGATCGCCACGGCGCGCACATCGGCCGCATCGGCGCGTGACAGATTGCGCACCACATCCTGCATAGGCCCGGCGGTGATCGCGTGGTCCGTCGCCAGGCCGGTGCGCAGGTAACCTGACAGTGCCGACACGGTCCAGGCAATGGGCGAAGGCGATTGCCGGTTCAGCGCGGTTGCGTGCCAGCCTTCCGCGTCGCCGCCGGCCAGGTAGGCGTCGCGCTTTTCCCCGCCCAGGGTGTCACGCGGTGAATGACACCCTGCGCAATGTGCGAGCGACTCGACCAGGTAGGCGCCACGGTTCCACTCATCGCTTTGCGCCTCCTGCCGCGACAGCGGTCCCTGGCGAACGTACAGCGCGTTCCAGGCCGCAATCAGCGGCCGGAACTGCAGCGGGAAGACCAGGTGATTGGCCAACGGCTCGGAGCGCACTGGATCGCGTGTCATGAGGAACGCATAGAGCGCCGCAATGTCTTCGTCGGTCAGATGCGTGAAGTGGTCATACGGGAAAGCGGGATAGAGCAGGTGGCCGTCGCGAGAAACGCCTTCGCGCAGGGCGCGGGCGAATGCGGCCTGCGACCAGGCGCCGATCCCGGTTTCGGGATCGGGCGTGATGTTCGTGCCATGAATCGTGCCGAAATGGGTGCGCAGGGGAACGCCGCCCGCATAGGGTTGCCCATCGGGTAGCGTGTGACAGCTGAAACAGTTGCCCATGGCAGCCAGGAGCTGACCCTTGCGGACCAGCGACAGGTCGAATTGGAGCCGTGCCGGCGGGTCGACCCTGGCGATCGACCCCTGCAGGTCCAAGGCAGAACAACCCGCCACTGCGAGCAGCGCAGCGGCCAGGCGGACGATGACCCGGATTGACATCGGCTCGAGAATAGATTTTTTGCACGCTGTCATGGGCCGTTAACCGTCGAGGTTTGCAACTAGATGTAAGACGCCAACCTGGCCGCTGGTAAGCTAGCCGGATGAGAGCAGTTGTCCGCGTCTTGTTCATGCTGGTCTGTCTGGTCGGCGGGTTCCCTCCGGCTTTGGCCAGGACGCCCGGCGAGGTCGAAGTCGGGGGCGTGTTGCGCGAAGCGCAAATGCAGGGGCTCTCCGGGCCAACGCGCAAGTTGTCTGAATTTCGCGGCAAACCGCTGATCATCAACGTCTGGGCCAGCTGGTGCGGGCCCTGCCGGGAAGAGATGGAATCGCTGGAGAAGCTGAACCGCCGATTCGGCGGCAAGCAGTTCAACGTGATCGGCATTTCGACCGACGACTACGTCCACCTTGCCAGGTTGTTCCTGTTGCGGTCCAACACGTCATTCAGCCATTTCATCGACAGCAAGCTGTTCCTGGAAAACATGCTTGGTGCCGAACGGTTGCCTCTGACCGTACTGGTCGACGCGCGCGGCAAGGTGCTTGCCAAGTTCTATGGCGCAAAGGAGTGGGACAGCCCGCAGGCCGTCGCCATGATTTCAAAGGCGTTCGGTATCGATATCTAGTGGACCGTAACGATTGAATCGGGAGTAATGCGTCGTGACAGATCACAGTACTTCCATTTCACGGGCTTGGGCTGCTCGTTGTACTTGCGGATGTAGCGCATGAGTTTCCTTTTCAAGTCGTGCACGGACGTGAAGATGCCTCGGGCGATGACATCGCGTTCGATCTTGGCAAACCACAGCTCGACCTGGTTCAGCCAGGACGAGTACGTCGGGGTGAAGTGCATATGAACGTTGCTGTGGGTGAGCAGGAAGTCCTCAACATGCTTGGTCTTGTGGGCCGAGAGGTTGTCGGCGATGACGTGGATCTCTTTGCCCTTGGGCTGGTTGGCCACGATGTCGGTGAGAAACGCCACGAACTCGGCCGAGGTATGGCGAGTAGCAGTCTTGCCCAGCACCTCGCCCGTCTTGGTGTTGAAGGCCGCGTACAAGGAGAGCGTGCCGCGCCGGAAGTACTCAAAGCCGTGACGTTCAGCTCGCCCCGGAGACAGCGGCAGCACCGGGTCCAGCCGGTCCAGCGCCTGAATCGCGGTCTTCTCATCGACGCTAAACACCACAGCGTTTTGCGGCGGATTCAAATACAGCCCGATGACATCGGCCGCCTTGGTCTCAAAGTCAGGGTCGTTGGAGGTCAGATAGCCTTCGAGCAAATGCGGCTTGATGCCGTGCTTGGCCCAGATCCGCGCCACGGTCATGTGCGAGATGTCCCCGCCCAGCTCCGCTGCCAGCTTGCGTGTGGACCAGTGCGTCGAGCCGTCCACCGGTTTGTGCTTGGTGGTGCGCGAGAGCACACGCGCTTCAATGCGATCCGTGACCTTGTAGCGCTCGCGTCCGGTATGGCGAGCGAACAGGCCAGCCAGGCGGTCGGCGGCAAAGCGCTTGCTCCACCGATCGATGTAGCTGTCGCTGCAGTCCAGCTTGGCGCGAATCTCGGCCCAGGTCAGGCCATCGGCGAGCAGCAGGACCAATCGGGCGCGGCGCGCCGAATCGGCCCTCGTAGTCCTCGATGCAGTTTGCTGTTGAAGCTCCATACGCTCGCTTTGGGTCAGTTTCATCGCAACCTCCACAGTTGCAATTATACTTCCTTTTTAAACGTTACAGTCCACTAGTATCTCAACGCGTAAATAACGGAACGTAGTGGTGACCCAGCTTCCGGTCAGCATCCTGTCGGGTGAACTTCCACTCGATGGTCCTGCCTGCGGTGTTGCGGGTGTTCTGCCACTGCTGCACTTCATGCTGCAAGGTCTGCTGATCCGGTATCCGGCGGTCCAGGCACTGGCGGGCAAGTATCCCGATTTCGATCTCCGCCATATTCAGCCAGCTGGGGTGCTTTGGGGTGTGATGAAACACGACTCGGCTCAGCAGCCGTTGCGCCGCGCGGCGGCCCAGCACGTCGTGGAAGCTTTTGGCAAAGTGAATGTTCAGGTTGTCAAGCACCAAGTGCACTCGCCGCACCCCGGCGTACACCGTTGCGAGCAAACAGGCCACGAAGTCCACGAACTCGACTTTGCCCCGGTGCTCGGTCGCCACCACCGTGCGTTGTCCGGCCTTGGCCTCGACAGCGACAAACAGATTGCAGGTGCCCTTGCGCACGTACTCGTAGTCGTCCTTTGCCGCCTGACCCATCGACATGGGCAGTGGCACGCGACTGTGCGCCACCAACTGCAGGCTCTTTTCGTCGATGCATACCACAGGCTCCAGTGGATTCAGTGGCTTGGCGTACAGCGCCAGCAGTGCGTACATGCGACGACGGTATTCCTCGGTCAGTTCACCAATACACCACATCAGCCTGCGCCAGGGCTTGAGATCGTTTTTTTTAACATGCGGCGCACCGTCTCGCGACTCAGCGTGGCCAGCCCCGGCTCGCGCCTGGCCGCGGCTTCGAGTTGGGCCAATGTCCACCGCTTGCGCCCCGAGGGCGCCGCCGAGCAGGCCAGCGCTGTCACCCGAGCCTCCACATCGGTGTCGTACTGCAGCGGCCGTCCAGGCCGCTCGACGTCGAACACCGCCAGCGCCACTCCGCCTTGCAAGTACGCCGCGCGGGTTCGCCACAGGGCCGTGCGACCGACTCCGAGAACCGCAAGAATCTGCGCCTCCGGAACGCCCGCATCCAGGCACGCCAGCATGTGCGCCCGGTTGACTTCCCGACTGTGATGAAGACCCTTGCTGCGCACGGCATCGATCGTCGCGCGGTCGTCCTCGCTCAGATGCAGTTCGGTCTGGCGCATGGGCACATCTCCATATATCAAGTGCTGACATGTGAAGTGTACTAATGTTCCGTTATTTACGTGTCACAATACTAGGGCAAGGGTGGCCTGGCCGGTGGGGGTATTCGGGTGTCGGGGTATTCGGGTTGACAGGCTTTGGGTCAGCATTTATATTGGTAGAACCAATAATCCAACAAGTTTTCCATGACATCTCCCGACGCCGCGGCCCTGGACCGCCTGCTCAAAGAGCGCCATAGCTGCAGGGCATTCCTGCCGCAAGCCGTTCCCCGAGCCATTCAGGAAGAGATCCTGCGCACCGCGCAACGCACCGGATCCTGGTGCAATTCGCAAGCCTGGCAGGTGACGATTGCCTCGGGCGCGGCCGTCGAGCGCTTCCGCCAGGCCATGGTGCAGGCCGAATCGTCGGGGCAGCGCACCGGCGGCGACTTCCCGTTTCCGGCCGAATACAAGGGCGTCTACCTCGAGCGCCGGCGTGATTGCGGGTTCGGTCTGTACAACGCCGTGGGCGTGCCGCGAGGCGACAAGGCCGGCTACGCCAGACAGACGCTCGAGAACTTCCGGCTGTTCGGCGCCCCTCACGTGGCCATCCTCACCAGCGAGCCGGGCCTGGGCGTCTATGGCGCCGTGGATGTCGGCGGCTATGTGCAGGTGCTGATGCTCGCCATGCAGGCCCATGGCGTGGGCAGCATCGCGCAGGCGGCGCTGGCGGGCCACAGTGGCCTGGCCAAGTCGCTGCTGGGCGTGCCGCAGGAACGACTGATGGTCTGCGGCATTTCATTTGGCTACGAGGACAAGGACCACATCGCCAACAGTTATCGCCTGGGCCGCGCTGACATCTCGGAAGCCGTTACCTGGGTCGAAGACTGAGAGCTGCGGCGGCTTCGAGCCCTGGGCTCATTCGTCCAGGAAGCTGCCCTTGAAGAAGCTCCAGGCCGTGCCGTCGTGCAGATAGAAGTGGCCGTCCGCGCAGAAGTCCTTGCCGGGGAAGAATTCCCGGTAGGTGCGCGGCACCAGCCGCAGGAGCTGCTCGTCGCTCATCTCGTCGAACTGCTCCGGCGTGATTGGCCGGCCGACCCGCGTCTTGCGTTCATCCATGGCGATACTCGAACGCCCAGAAATACTGCCATCGCATGAGTGCGCCGGATCGGCCAAGCCCCGCAATCGACTCGTGCAGCTCGGCCTCCGTCAGAAAATTCTTCAGCACCCGGTGCGTCGTGCCGTCGGCCAGCTTGCGGATTTGATAATTGTCGCCCTGCCCATCGGTTTCGGCCACCGGTGTGCTGCTGCCCTCGACATAAAGGTTGTCCATCAGGATCACCTTCGCACCCGGCTCAAGCAGCGCACCCAGACCCGCAAGGAACTCGCGCCGCCTGGCCCTGGGTACATGCGAGAACCAGAAGCCCGCGAAGGCCGCGTCGAACCGGCCCAGGTTCGCGGGCAGCGCATATGCATCGCCGACCACGAAGCGGACTTTGTCAGCGGGCACCCGCTGCTGGGCGATCTGCATGGTTTCCGCCGCTGAATCCACGGCCACGATGCGCTTGGCCTGGGGCGCGATGAACTGGGTCCAGTAGCCTGTGCCACAGGCGACCTCCAGCACGTTCGCAGAAGAGAAACGCGGTGCCAGCCAGGCCTCGATCGCGCGCAGATCGGCCTGGCGCTCGGGCTTGCGGTAGACGCTGTCGTACTCGCTGGCTCGCGCCGCGTAGTAGGACTGCATTTGTATTTCGGAACTCGGCACGTTCGATCTTGCCTGGGTGGATTGCGCGCTATTGGCAGGGCAGAGGCTGCAACATGCTGACGCGGTTGCCCTCGGTGTCCATGAACGACACATACTGGCCGACACCGGGTATCTCCATCGCCTCGCCCATCGCGTGCGTCCGCCAGCCGAAAGCAGTCTGGTAGAAATTGCTCACGCGCTTTTCGTCGTCGTAAGGCATCTCGAAGTGGACCACTGGATTCATCGTGTTGCTCCGAACGGGTTAAGGCAGGCGCGCCAGCCATCGCAAGGCAAATTCTATTAGCTTGCGCCGTGGCGCGGATCGCACCGAGGGCGCCGCTTGCTGCGACGCCTCGCAAGGCAGGCTCCGAAACAATGCGGCTTGACGGGGCGTTTGCACGCGGGGTCCCGGGCACGGCCGGTGGTTGGGGTGAGCCGTTACAGCGAGCTCGCAACCAACACCAGCGGCCACAATGCCGCGCGTACGGCCGCCCGCAGTTCGTCGCGCTCACGGATGTAGTCCGCCAGGGCGGGCGAATAACGGTAATACAGGCGCACGAATACGCGGCCCGCTTCGGTCTGCATGAGGTAGTGATCGCGAAAGCGCCGCAAGGCCGTGACCTCGGCGGCCATCGGGCTGCCATAGGCCGCGGTGGCGATGAAGCAGCCCGGAGGGGGCACGCCCGTAGACGGGGGAGGCGAACCGGCCGTGAAGATGGCAATGCAATTCAGGTTGCTATTGAGCGTCACGGTGACGTCAGGCCCTACGCCCGTGCCGCAGCCGGCATCACCGCCCCAGCGCGTGAAGGTCGAGTTGGCGGCTGCGGTGGCGCTGAGCGCGACAGTCGAGCCCACCGGGAACTGGGCCTGGCACAGCGTACCGCAGTCGATGGCGGCAGCGCTGGTGGTCCGAACGCTGCCGATTCCGCTGCCACCCACCGCTGCGGTCAGTGTCAGCATTCCGCCGATTTCCACGACGCGCGGGCTGGCCCCGACGGAGCCCACGAACGCGGAAGTGCCTTGCGGGTTGATCGCCAGGGCGATCGGAAACACACCGGCGCCCAGCGAAAGCTGTGCCGCAACGGAGCCCGTTGTGGCGTCCAGGACGCTCACGCTGGCACTATCACGATTGGCCACGTAAATCTTTGCGCCGTCCGGCGCCACCGCTATTCCCGCGGGGGCGCTACCTACCGTGATCGCGGGCTGCGTCACCAACCCGCTCGCCGTGTCGTAGACGTCGACCGTGCGGTCAGTCTGGTTGGTGACAAATACGTATCGTCCGTCGGGGCTTCCCGCGATGCCCGTTGGCAAAACGCCTCCGGTGGCGCTGGCGATGGTGGCACCACTGGCCGGATCGAAGACCAGAAGCCGGCCGGCGGCACCGTTGAGATTCGCCACCGCCACATAAGCTTTCTGTCCGTCCGCACTGAAGGCGACGCCCATGGGTGCCTCAGAGGCGGCGAAAGCCGCCGGGCCCGGCAGGAAAGTATTGTCCGAGAGCCGCAAGACGCGGACGGTGCCTGCCGCCGTGCCGGAAGACACCAGCAAGAGGCTGCCGTCGGGGCTGATCGCAAGGCCTTGCGGATTGTCACGTCCCTGATCGTCGATCGCCAGGGGAATCGGTGCCTGGAGCAAGGTTGCGCTCGCGGCATCCATGATCAGCAGCCCCACACCGGCTGAGGCGACATAGATCCGCTTACCATCCGGGCTCGCGACGATGCTGCGCGGTATGCCGCCCGAGGCGCCCACTGTATTGAGGTGCGTCAGCGTCGAGGCGCGCACCACGTTCACGGTGCGATTGGAGCGGTCGCCAACATAGAACTTGCGCCCGTCGGGGCTGACCGCCAGTGCCGCAGGCGCCAGCAGGCCCTGCGTGTAAGAGCGTCCCAGCAGCAGCGGTGGTGGCGAGCCTACGTCGGTGCTGAATCCCTGGGGACTGAGCGCGAAGCCGGCCGCTGTGGTCAATCTCAGGGCGCCGGTGGAAGCGCCCTGTGGCACCACGGTGACGATTCGACCGGGCTCGCTGATCAGCAGGCCCGATGCGGGTGTTCCGTCGAAGAGCACGGCGTTCGCTCCAGCCAGGCCAGACAACCCTTGCCCACGCACGGTGACGATCGCTCCCGGCTTGGCGCGCGGCGGGTGGATGAACTGGATTCGCGGCCCGGTGAGTTGGGCGACCCGTACGCCGCTCAGGGCGCCCGCGCCGTGGGTCACGGAATTGGTCCAGTTGCCGCTGGCGCTGCCGGCAGCCGCGTTCAGGGAAGTTAGGGTCCAGTTAACTGTCGCGGGGCAGCCTGGGCGGGTCAGCACGCCGGTTACCGCATTCTGGGTTCCAGGATCCGTCTGCATCTGGCCATCCATGCAATCGATGTCGCCCAGGAGCGTGCCGGCCCCCGACGCAGACGAAGCACCCTGGTGAATTTCGGCCTCCCAGGTGCCGCTGACCAGGCCGAGCGACGGATTGGTTGGATCGGTTCCTTGCCAATTTCCTGCTCACACGCCAGACAGATC
>JANYAN010000329.1 GCA_025361305.1 Burkholderiales bacterium | reverse complement strand
ACCAGTTCGCGCTTGTCCACATACACCGTCAGCGGACGCTCGGCCGGGATGGAAATGGTTTCGCGCTCGCCATGCTCGTTGACGCTTTCGATTTCACGCATCAGCGGCGCGCGCGCCTGGGTCAGTCGGGGCAACATGGCCTCAGGCTACAACAAAAAGGGCCAGCGCCGTTTCAGCGCTGGCCCTTGCCATGTTGGGGCTGTGGGGTTTCAGGACTTCTTGGCCGATGCGGCCTTGGCCGGCGCCGGCGCTGCGGCAGCAGGTGCACTGGCCGCGCCTGCAGGTGGCGCAAGGGCAAACGGACCCGGGTCGACACAAGGCGGGGGCGCCGCTGCCGCTGGCTTCGCACCCGTCTTCAGGTAACCAGCCGCAACCCTGTCCTGCGCCTTGCAGAGCTGGTAGTTGTCCACCTTGCCTTGCCAGGCCGTCTTGGCCGCCGTCTCGGCGGCCTTGGCCTTGGCGGCATCGTCCAGCACCGGGACAGGCAGCTTTGCCGCGGCAATGCCACAGCCTGCGACTGCTACTGCGATGACGATCATTCTTTTCATTGGTTCTTCCTCCTAGGCCCGTGCGGTGTCGGCGCCGACATCGCCGCCCGGCCCCGTTGGCTGGCCGCGCTGCGCCGGGATCTTGCCGGCCTTGACGTCGTCGTACCAGTGTTCGTGATGTTCCTTCGCCCAGCTTTCGTCCACGTAGCCGCTACGCATGCCCTGGTAGGCGCCGCGCATGCCGATCGTACCGAGATAGATATGGATCAGGAACAGCGACATCATCAGCACGGTGGCCACCGAATGGATCATGTGGGTGACCTGCATCATGGCGCGGTCGTACACCAGGTTCGGGATCAGCTTGTCCATCACCAGGCCGGATGCGACCACGATCACGCCCAGGAAGAAGACGCCGCCCCAGAAGACTATTTTTTCGCCCGCATTGAAGCGGTGCGAGGGCACTTCCTTGCCCTCAATCAACCCCGCCCCTTTGACCAGCCATTCCAGGTCGCCGGCGCGCGGCCAGTTGTCGCGCACAAAGGTGAAGAACACGATCACCAGCGAAACCGCGAACAGGGGCCCGGCAAAGTTGTGCAGGTTCTTCAGGGCGAACCCCAGCCAGCCGAACAGCGTGCCGCCAACAACAGGCAGCAGGAAGAACTTGCCGAATGCCATCACCAGCCCGGAAACGGCCAGGCAAACGAACGCGATCGCGTTGGCCCAGTGGGCCGAGCGCTCGAACGGGGTGAAGCGCTCGATCTTGCGGCCGGTTTCCGGTGTCACCGTCTCGATCGTGCCGTGGGTGAAGTGGAAGATGGCCAGCGCGCCCAGAATGATCAGGAACAGGGCGCCGCCATAGGGAATGATCCACTGGTTGCGCACCTGCCGCCAGGCTTCGCCCGCCGTTGTCATGCGCGAGCCCGGATATTGCACGGGCGCCTGGATCAGCACGCCGGCCTCAGGTGCCTGGCTCGCGGGCAAGCTGGAAACGCCTTCCATGCCGGCCGCCGCGCCGCGCCACATCGGCGCGTTGTTGCCCGGCTGCACCTTGTTGCGCTGCCCGTTGCTCTGCTTCAGGTAGTCGGCATCGGCCGGCGCGTCACGCTTGACCTCGAAGATGTTCTGGCTCTGGATTCCGCCCTGCGCCGCGGGTGCAGCCGCGGATGCAGCTGGCGCCGGCGCCATCGGCTCGACCTTGAGTTTGTCCTGCGCCAGGGCAGGCAGGCCCAGGCCCAGCAGGACCGTCAGCAAGATGGATTGCAGCATAGTCAATTGACTTTGTTGTACTCGTTCTGGCCGGCCTGGGTGCGCGTCTTGAGCTGCTGCTCCCAGCTGACCTTGTCGCCTGGCCGCCAGCCGGGCGCTGTGTAGGGCATGCCGGTGCCTTCGTAGGCGGCGGTGTCCTGCTTGACGGCGCCGCCCATCGTCTGCGGTTTCTCGCTGCACGCGGCAAGCAGCAGGACGGCGCAGGCCAGCAATGTCGCGCGGCTCACGACTTCGCCCCTTGCGGCTGACCGGCTTGCTTGGAACCGTAGGCCGTGCCCCAGCCCCAGACCTCGGCGCCCTTGCCGCGCTGGACGACCCGGTTGCGGAAGATGTCGGCCACCACGTCGCCGTCGCCGGCCAGCAGCGCCTTGGTCGAGCACATCTCGGCACAGGCCGGCAGCTTGCCTTCGGCCAGACGATTGCGGCCATATTTCTCGAACTCGGCCTGCGAGCCGTTGGCTTCCGGGCCGCCGGCGCAGAAAGTGCACTTGTCCATCTTGCCGCGCACGCCGAAGGTGCCCGAAGCCGGGAACTGCGGCGCGCCGAAGGGGCAGGCATAGCTGCAATAGCCGCAGCCGATGCAGACATCCTTGTCGTGCAG
>JANYAN010000297.1 GCA_025361305.1 Burkholderiales bacterium | reverse complement strand
GTTGCGAGCGGCCCGCCAAATGTCCATGCGCACTTGTCGCCGTTTTCAGCGCCTGCGTTGTCATACCAGGCGGGTGAGCCTGTCGAGCTGGTGGTGCTCGGGTCGGTGCGGGCTTCAGACAATTCGTGCCCGGAGACGTTGGCGATCGCTGCCAAACCCTGGGAATGCAGCCCCGAAGCATCCTGTGGATCGCAACCGGCATCGCCGTCGAGCTTCCAGAAGAACGCGAATTGCACCGGAACGCTGCTGCCCTGGCAGGTGCCCGAGGCGTGCCACGCACAGTAGCCTGCACTTCCACGTGGCAGGTCTGTATAGACGGGGTAGTAGCCCAAGCCAGACGGATCAGGGCTGTTCCCTACGGCCCTGCAAACTGCCGCCAGAATGTTCGATGTATTGGCCCCACCGCTCGCGGCACTGGTGTCGATGACATGGCCCAGGTACGTGGTGGCTGCGCCCGCTGTGCCGTTGGTTCCGGTGTATTCGGTCACCGTCTTGGAGTAGTTGGAATTGCTGTACCCGGTGTACCAGGTGTCCATGCCGGTAATCTTGTCGCCGCTGTAGGTGCCCCAGCTTGTGCCCCAGAAGATCGACTTGATCACAGCCGTCGGCATGATCTTGCCGCCGTGGTAGTTCATGTTCCCCACGGTGCGTCCGCCTGACGCGGCGTGAACACGACCACTGTAGATTTCGCGGCTCCAGTAATGCCCCTTCGCCGCCGGGCCGCCTGTATCGGCCGGTTCGAGCGAAATAGTCAAATCCTCGACTTGGGGCGCGTGAACGCCAGCTGCCGCACCATAGAGCAGGGCCTGCGGGCTATTGCCTTGCGCCAGGGCCATGCCCGACAGCGAACACAGAACCGCGGTAGCTAGAACTGACTTCATGAACATAGGATCCTCCGAAATGGCGGCTTGAGCGTCAGCCGGCGGCCAGCCGGCGGGCAATTCGGGCCAGAAACCTGAATCTGCCCAAGCGGATACTATCGTTTGACGCAAGGCGCTGCAATCGGGCCAGCCACTAGCGTGGGGGCCCAGCGACACCCAAACCGTGACATATGTCCCCGTTTGGCCCCCATTCGGCGCTGACCCGGCCGCCGGGCGCCTTGCCCTACGAATATGGGCTTCGCGCCAAGTCCCTAGAATCACCCCTTCGGTCGGGGCGTTAGCTCAGCTGGTTAGAGCAGAGGACTCATAATCCTTTGGTCGTTGGTTCAAGTCCAACACGCCCTACCAATTGGATCAAGGACTTAGCTGCAAGGCCAGGTCCTTTGCCTTGTCGGAACGTGACGGAAACGTGACGATATTGCCCACGTTTTCAGCACGACCGAGCTCGATCCTCTTGGCGGCATCGGCCAAATGAGTCGTGGCGTACTTGGCATAGCGGTCCACCATCTCGCGTGACTTCCAGCCGCCCAATTCCTTGAGCTCATCGCAAGACGTTCCCGCCTGGCGATGCCACGAGGCCCACGTGTGTCGCAGGTCGTGAAACCGGAAGTCTTCGATGCCGGCAGTCGCTATAGCGGTATGCCACGCAGAATTGGTCAGCTCCCACTTGATCCGATTGCCCCGGTAGACGAAGCAAAACTGCTGGTGCTTTCCTATCTGCTCTCTTAAGACTTCAATCGCATCTTCATTCAACGGTACTCCCCGAGGCGTTCCGTTCTTGGTCTGGTTCAGCCAGGCGGTCCTGCGGTTCAGGTCCACCCGATTCCATTCCAGGCCCGTGATTTCAGCCGCACGGCAGCCTGTTGCCAGGGCATACCGTACCAGGGCCGCCAGATGGGGCGCGCAGCAGCGAATCAGTCTCTCCGCTTCCACGTGCGTCAACCAGCGGTCCCGCTCGACTTCACCGAGCAGAAGCTTGACCTTGGGGTAGTTATCGATCCACTGCCATTCATCACGAGCCATCCTCAAGATGGCCCGGATTGCCGACAGGTAGCGATTCACCGTCGCAGGTTTATTGCCTTTCTTGAGCTCGCCCTGAATCACAGTCCAGATGACATCCCCGGTGATATGGTTCAGCATCAGGCGACCCAGGTAGCAGTCCAACTTGCGGCAAATCCGCTGCACACCCAAAAAATTCTTCAAGCCTCGTTTCAGTTCGAGATACCGAACCACGGCCTCCTGCCAACTCCGTTGGGGCTTGATCCCGAAATGAGTTTCCCGATACGCATCCAGCTTCAGTTTCGCTAGATACGCTTCGGCGTCATTCCGGTCTTCAGTCCCAGCGCTTTGGCGTACTCTTTTGCCGTTGGGGAGCGTTGCATTGATCCACCAGAAACCGG
>JANYAN010000288.1 GCA_025361305.1 Burkholderiales bacterium | reverse complement strand
CCCGGTCGGCTCCACGATCCACTGCATCGAGCTGCAGCCAGGCAAGGGCGCGCAGATCGCCCGCTCGGCCGGCACCTCGGCCACACTGCTGGCCCGCGAAGGCACCTACGCCCAGGTCCGCATGCGCTCCGGTGAGGTCCGCAAGATCCACATCGAGTGCCGCGCCACGATCGGCGAGGTCGCCAACGAAGAACACAGCCTGCGCCAGCTCGGCACGGCCGGTGTCAAGCGCTGGATGGGTATCCGCCCGACCGTTCGCGGCGTGGTGATGAACCCGGTCGACCACCCGCACGGCGGTGGCGAAGGCAAGACCGGCGAAGGTCGCCATCCTGTCGATCCCTGGGGCAACCTGACCAAGGGTTACCGTACCCGCAACAACAAGCGCACGCAGGTCATGATCGTGTCGCGTCGCAAGAAGTAAGGGGTAGCCAATGACTCGCTCTCTCAAAAAGGGTCCGTTTGTTGACCACCACCTGGTGGCCAAGGCCGACAAGGCCGTGACAACGAAGGACAAGAAACCGATCAGGACCTGGTCGCGCCGCTCCATGATCCTGCCCGAATTCATCGGGCTGACGATCGCCGTGCACAACGGCAAGCAGCACGTTCCTGTCTATATCACCGACCAGATGGTGGGCCACAAGCTGGGCGAATTCGCCCTGACGCGCACCTTCAAGGGTCACCCCGCCGACAAAAAAGTCGTGAAGAAGTAAGGTGACAACCATGTCTGAAACACGTGCAGTCCTCCGCGGTGTGCGCCTCTCGGTCGACAAGGGCCGTCTGGTGGCCGACCTGATCCGTGGCAAGAAAGTTGACCAGGCCCTGAACATCCTGAACTTCACGCAGAAAAAAGCTGCGCTGATTGTCAGGAAGGTTCTGGAGTCGGCCATCGCCAATGCCGAACACAACGACGGCGCCGATATCGACGAACTGAAGGTCAAGACCATCTACGTCGAACAAGGTGCTTCGCTCAAGCGCTTTACCGCGCGCGCCAAAGGCCGCGGCAATCGCATCGTCAAGCCCACGTGCCATGTGTACGTGACGGTCGGCAACTAAAGGCACCAGGCAAGAATATGGGACAGAAAATCCATCCTACCGGCTTCCGTCTTTCGGTCAGCCGCAACTGGGCCAGCCGCTGGTACGCCAACAACCGTGACTTCGCCGGCATGCTGGCCGAAGACATCAAGGTGCGCGAGTACCTCAAGGCCAAGCTCAAAAACGCCGCGGTCTCCCGCGTGCTGATCGAGCGCCCGGCCAAGAACGCGCGCATCACGATCTTCTCGGCCCGACCGGGCGTGGTGATCGGCAAGAAGGGCGAAGACATCGAGGCGCTCAAGAAAGAACTCGGCAAGCGCCTGGGCGTGCCGGTAGCAGTGAACATCGAGGAAGTGCGCAAGCCCGAAATCGATGCCCAGCTGATCGCCGACAGCATCACCCAGCAGCTGGAAAAGCGCATCATGTTCCGCCGCGCCATGAAGCGCGCCATGCAGAACGCGATGCGCCTGGGCGCCCAGGGCATCAAGATCATGTCCGCCGGCCGCCTGAACGGCATCGAAATCGCGCGCACCGAGTGGTACCGCGAAGGCCGCGTGCCGCTTCACACCCTGCGCGCCGACATCGACTACGGCTTCTCGGAAGCCAAGACCACCTACGGCGTCATTGGCGTCAAGGTGTGGGTCTACAAGGGCGACACACTGGGCCGCAACGATGCGCCCGCCGCCGTTGAGCCGCGCGCCGACGACGAGCGCCGTCCGCGCGGCCCGCGCCGCGATGCACGACCGGGCGAACGTCCGGCCAGCGACCGCCGTGGCCCGCCCCGGCGTGCGCCGGCCGCCGGTGCCGGCAACGTCGCCCCGGCTGACGGAAGCGACAAGCCCGCAGAAGCAACGACAGGTGCCGATGCACCGAAAACTACCGTTAAGCGCGTCCGCAAGGTTGGCGCGCCGGCAGCTCCCGCTGCCGACGGTAAAGGAGAATAAACATGCTGCAACCCGCTCGCCGCAAATACCGCAAAGAGCAGAAGGGCCGCAACACCGGCATCGCCACCCGGGGCAACTCGGTGGCGTTTGGTGACTTCGGCCTCAAATCGACCGATCGCGGCCGCCTTACGGCGCGCCAGATCGAAGCCGCGCGTCGCGCGATTTCGCGCCACGTCAAGCGCGGTGGACGCATCTGGATCCGGGTGTTTCCCGACAAGCCGATTTCGCACAAGCCCGCCGAAGTGCGGATGGGCAACGGCAAGGGCAACCCGGAATACTACGTCGCCGAAATCCAGCCCGGCAAGGTTCTGTACGAGATCGTCGGCGTGCCCGAGGAACTCGCCCGTGAAGCGTTTCGCCTGGCTGCCGCCAAGCTGCCGCTGCGCACCACGTTCGTCAGCCGCATGATCGGCGCGTAATTCAGGAGTGATGAAAAATGAAAACTGCTGAACTGCGCAAGAAAGACGTTGCCGGACTCGAAACCGAGGTCAAGTCGCTGCAAAAGGCCCATTTCGGCCTGCGCATGCAGAAGGCCACGCAACAGTTGAACAACACCGCTACGCTGCGCGCAACGCGCCGCGATATCGCCAGGGCCAAGACCATCCTCGCCCAGAAACGGGCCGCGGAACCGGCCACAACCCCGGCCGCGAAGTAAGGAGCACATATGACGGAAGCCAAGACATCCCTCAAGCGCAGCCTGATCGGCAAGGTGGTCAGCGACAAGCGCACCAAGACGGTCACCGTGCTCGTGGAGCGCCGCGTCAAGCACGAGCTCTACGGCAAGATCGTTGCCAAATCGAGCAAGTACCACGCCCATGACGAAAAAGGCGAGTTCCATACCGGCGACGTGATCGAAATCACCGAAAGCAAGCCGATCTCCAAGACCAAGAACTGGGTCGCCACCCG
>JANYAN010000250.1 GCA_025361305.1 Burkholderiales bacterium | reverse complement strand
GCTGAGCATCTACTTCCACGACCCGAGCGGCATCCGGCTCGAACTCACGACGCCACTGGACAAGCACTGGAACCAGAATGGCAGCCATGCACGGCAGGACCTCGCGTTGTGGGAAGCCTGGAAGCAGGAGGCGCGGGACAGCGGCCGCCCGGTCGAGCAGGTGCTAGTCGAGCGCATCAAGGAAGCACGCAAGCGCTACGAGAAGGCCAGGACGCCGGCGCAAGCCGAACACGCTTGATGCGTCGTTCAGACGACGCCGCGCGCCCGGTTTCCAGCGCGGCAGCGGCTGACTCAGGCCGGGCTCGCGAGCCAGGGAGCCAGCCGTACGGCCTGGTCGATGGTACCGAAGATGCTGCGGCCGTCATCGGTGCCGAAAGCCTCGATCGTGACGCGGTCGCCCGGCTGCAGAAATTCCGGCGGCTTCGCGAGTGAAGCATACTTTTCCACCAGGCAGCTGAACCCTGCCTTTTCGTCGAAGTTCGAGACCGTGCCGGCGCCGACGATGCTGCCTGCGCCCAGGGAGCGCGTGAGCGTCGCGTGTTCGATGATGCGCGCAAAACTGAACTGCTGGTCGACACCGGCCAGCGGCTCGCCGATGCAGCTGCCGTTGACGGTATTGCGCACGCGGCAGACCGCCTTGCTGCCCTGCCATGCCGCGCCCAACTCGTCCGGCGTGACCGCCACCGGTGCAAATGCGCTGGCCGGTTTGCCCCAGAAGAAGCCAAAGCCCTTGGCGAGTTCGGCCGGAATGAGCCGGCGCAGTGAAATGTCGTTGAGCAGCACCAGCAGCCGGATCGCCGCTGGCGCGTCGCGTTCGCTGGTGTGCAGGGATACGTCACCCACGATGACCGCCAGCTCGGATTCGAAGTCGATGCCCCAGGCAGGATCGCCGACGATATCGTCGCAGGCGGCAAGGTTGGCATCCGACAGGCCCTGGTAGATGGCAGGCTCGACTTCCCAGCGTTCGGGCATCGGTGCATTGCGCGCCGCGCGCATGCGCTGCATGTGGCTCATGTAGCCACCCGCATCGATCCACTGGTAGGCGCGCGGCAACGGCGCCAGGAACTGGCGCGCATCGTATGCGAAGCTGCCGGGGGCCGTGCCCTTGTCGAGTGCCTCGTAGCGCTGCTGCAGCGCCTGCTCGACGTCGCCCCACTGTTCGATGGCCGCCTGCAGCGTGGGGGCGATATCGTCGACTTTCACTACACGCTGGAGGTCGCGGCTGACGAGGCACAAGCTGCCGTCGCGGGCGCCCGAGCGCAGGGTTCCGAGTTTCATGGGGTTTCCTTTTCACTGTGTAGCCGCGCCGGCCGCAGGCGCCACGCCTGTGCGAGTTTGACATGATTTCAGATTGATAATAATATGCCTCTGCCGCAAAACAGGAGCATCGTGCTGCTGCGACGGCACGACGGCATACTGGGCACCGACCCCTGCTAGCTTGTTCGGTTCGCGGCCTGGCGCACGGGTTGCCCCATTCTGGAGATATCGACATGAACGCTTCCCCGATCCCGATCCACCGCATGCGCGAAACCCAGGCACCGCGGGCACCGCTCGCGATGCGTGAGCCACTTGCGCGCGCGCGCCACTTACCGGGTTATATCTACAACTCCCCGGACATCCTGGCGGTCGAACATGAACGGATATTCAAGACGCACTGGTTGTGTGTCGGGCGAGAGGAGGAAGTCGCCAGGGTGGGCGACTATATGGCGTTGCGCATCGCCGACCAGCCGATCGTGGTGTGCCGCGACACGACGGACAACATTACGGTGCTGCGCAACCGCTGCGCCCACCGCGGCGTGGAAGTCGCCTATGGCGAAGGTTCGGCCAGCAGTTTCGTCTGTCCCTACCATGCCTGGTCGTACGACCTGTCGGGAAAACTCACCGGCGCGGGATTCATGAAAGGCGCCGAAGCCGATCTCTCGCAATGCCGGCTGCCGCGTGTGCGCAGCGCATTGTGGCGCGGCTGGATCTATGTGAATTTCAGCGATGCGGCGCAGCCTTTCGAGGAGTTCATTGCGCCCTATGAAAAACCGCTGTGGTGCTACCAGAGCGGCCAGGCGAAGCTGGCCGACAAGATGGTGGTCGAGGTCAACACCAACTGGAAATTCTCGCCCGACAATTTCAAAACTATTGGATGCGCGTTCAACCTTCCCGGCCTGTTGGAC
>JANYAN010000236.1 GCA_025361305.1 Burkholderiales bacterium | reverse complement strand
CGTCGTCCAGGCCGCCGTCGAAGCCCTCGAAGCGCACGTTCATGCCGACCTTCAGGAACACGTTGACGATGCCTGTGTCCTGGCAAATCGGCCGGTGGCCGGTTGCGCTCATCTTGCTGTTGGTCAGGATCTGCGCGATCGCATCCTTGGCCGCCGCGCTTTGCTCGCGCTCGTAGGCGCGAGCCAGGTGGGCGATGTAGTCGGCCGGGTGGTAATAGCTGATGTACTGCAGCGCGGCCGCGATCGATTCGATCAGGTCGGCTTGCTTGATGCTCGTAGTCATGATGGGGGTAGGGGGGAGGGGGCTGGGGAGTACACAAGCCGCCGCAACTCTGCTACGGTGGCTTCCAACCCAGCATTTTGACAGCTGAACCTGACCTGCCATGCAAACCCGGATTGAAAGCGACACCTTCGGCCCGATCGAAGTCCCTGCCGACCGGCTCTGGGGTGCGCAGACCCAGCGCTCGCTTCTGAACTTCGACATCTCGGGCGAGCGCCAGCCGCGCGAGATCATCCGCGCGCTGGTCCAGGTCAAGCGGGCCAGCGCGGTGGTGAACCAGGGGATGGGGCTGCTGCACCAGGACAAGGCCGAAGCCATCGTGGCGGCGGCGGACGAGGTGCTGGGTGGCCTTCACGACGCGCAATTCCCACTGGTGGTCTGGCAGACGGGCTCGGGCACGCAGACCAACATGAACGTCAACGAGGTGCTGGCCAACCGCGCCAGCGAAATGCTGGGTGGCCCGCGTGGGGAAGGGCGTCTGGTGCACCCCAACGACGACGTCAACAAGAGCCAGTCGTCCAACGATGTGTTTCCCACGGCGATGAACATCGCTGCCGTGGAAGGCATCCACAACCGGCTGTTGCCCGCGCTGGCGAAGTTGCGCGCCACGCTGGCCGCCAAGTCGCAGGCGTTCGAGGACGTCGTCAAGATCGGCCGCACCCATTTGCAGGACGCGACGCCCTTGACGCTGGGCCAGGAGTTTTCGGGCTATGTCGCCCAGCTGGACCAGGCGCAAAGACACGTGGCGGCCGCCGTGCCGCACCTTTGCGAGCTGGCGCTGGGCGGGACAGCCGTAGGCACCGGGCTGAACGCGCCGGCCGGTTACTCCGAAAAGGCAGCGACAGAATTGGCCCGGCTGACTGGCCTGCCATTGGTGAGCGCGCCGAACAAGTTCGAGGCCATGGCAGCTGCGGATGCGCTGGTGCACGCCCATGGCGCGCTCAAGACCCTAGCCGCTGCCCTGATGAAGATCGCCAACGACGTGCGCTGGCTGGCCAGCGGGCCGCGCAGCGGCATCGGCGAAATCTCCATCCCAGAGAACGAACCGGGCTCCTCGATCATGCCGGGCAAGGTCAATCCGACCCAGTGCGAGGCGGTGACGATGCTGTGCTGCCAAGTGTTCGGCAATGACGTGGCGATCAATTTCGGTGGCGCCAGCGGCAATTTCGAGCTCAATGTCTTCCGGCCGATGATCGCGCACAATTTCTTGCAGAGCGTGCGCCTGCTGGCCGACGGCATGAACAGCTTCAACCACCACTGCGCGGCTGGCATAGAGGCCAACCGTGAGCGGATTGCCGAACTGGTGAGCCGCTCGTTGATGCTCGTCACTGCGCTGAACCCGCACATCGGCTATGACAAGGCCGTGCAGATTGCCAAGAAGGCGCACACTGAAGGCACCAGCTTGCGCGCGGCCGCTCTGGCCTTGGGCTGGGTTACCGAGGAGCAGTTCGACGCCTGGGTACGGCCCGAGGACATGGTGGGTCGGCGGGTGTAAATTTGTAAGCTTGGCGCCAGTCAGGGCACCGTAAGTGCTAACCCTGACATTACCGCGAATCGCAATCCTCTAGCGGAGAAAAGTCATGAGTTCTATCGAGTCGGTCCTGGTCGAAAACCGCGTGTTCCCCCCAAGCGAGGCCACGGTCAAATCGGCCCGCATCTCGGGCATGCCGGCGTACAACGCCCTGTGCCAGGAGGCCGAAAAGGATTTCGAGGGGTTCTGGGCCCGGCTGGCACGCGAAAACGTGGTGTGGACCAAGCCCTTCAGCCGCACCCTGGATGAATCGAATGCGCCGTTCTACAAGTGGTTCGAGGATGGCGAACTCAACGCCTCGGCCAACTGCCTGGACAAGCACATCGGCACGCCGGTGGAAAACAAGACCGCGATCATCTTCGAAGCCGATGACGGCGCCGTGACGCGGGTGACCTACAAGGAACTTCTTGCGCGTGTCAGCCGGTTCGCCAACGCGCTCAAGGCACAGGGCATTGCCAAGGGCGATCGCGTCATCGTCTACATGCCAATGACCATCGAAGGCGTGATCGCAATGCAGGCGTGCGCGCGTATCGGCGCCACCCACAGCGTGGTGTTCGGTGGTTTCTCGGCCAAGGCGCTGAACGAGCGGATCATCGACGCCGGCGCGGTGGCCGTGATCACGGCCAATTACCAGATGCGCGGCGGCAAGGAACTGCCCCTGAAGTCCATCGTGGACGAGGGCATCGCCATGGGCGGCTGCACGACGCTGAAGAGCGTCATGGTTTTCATGCGGACCGCCACAGCCTGCAACATGGTGGCCGGCCGCGATATGACTTTTGAAGAAGCGCTCAAGCGCCAATCCACCGAATGCCGGGCCGAGCCGGTAGGCGCCGAGCATCCGCTGTTCATCCTCTATACCTCTGGCTCGACCGGCAAGCCCAAGGGCGTGCAGCATTCCACCGGCGGCTATCTGCTGTGGGCCAGGCTCACCATGGACTGGACCTTTGACATCACGCCGGCCGACGTGTTCTGGTGCACCGCCGACATCGGCTGGATCACCGGCCACACCTACGTGGCTTACGGCCCGTTGGCTGCCGGCGCGACCCAGGTGATTTTCGAAGGCGTCCCGACCTACCCGAACGCCGGGCGCTTCTGGCAGATGATCGAGAAGCACAAGGTGTCGGTGTTCTATACCGCGCCCACGGCCATCCGGTCGCTGATCAAGGCCGCCGAAGGCGACGAGAAGATCCACCCCGCGCGCTACGACCTGACCAGCCTGCGCATCCTGGGCACGGTGGGCGAGCCCATCAATCCTGAAGCCTGGATGTGGTACTACAAGCACGTGGGTGGCGAGCGCTGTCCGATTGTGGACACCTTCTGGCAGACCGAGACCGGTGGCCACATGATTACCCCATTGCCGGGCGCCACGCCGCTGGTGCCGGGTTCGTGCACGCTGCCGCTGCCGGGCATCATGGCCGCGATCGTCGATGAGGTTGGCCATGACATCCCGAACGGCGCCGGCGGCATGCTGGTGGTCAAGCGCCCATGGCCATCGATGATCCGAACGATCTGGGGCGACCCGGAGCGCTTCAGGAAAAGCTACTTCCCCGAGGAAATGGGCGGCAAGCTGTACCTGGCCGGCGACGGCGCGGTG
>JANYAN010000223.1 GCA_025361305.1 Burkholderiales bacterium | reverse complement strand
GCCCGAGGCCGAGATCGTCAATGCCAGCTTGGTCGCCCGGACGATTTTCTGCTCGCTCTGCGCTGCCTGCTGCGTGATGTAGCTCGCCAGAGCGAGGCAAGCGACCATGAACCCGGCCAACGACCTGGAATAGACCGGTTTCCACGGCAGCGGAGTGGCGCCCCACCGGCCGCCATAACCAAGCCTGGCATCGGACGCGGCCAGCGCGCCCAGGCACAAGGCAAACAGGGCCCCGGTGGCCGCCATGCGCCAAGGGAAGCCGACGTTGCTGACGATCAGCAAGGTCAGAAGGCTGCATAGGACAATCGCCCGCAACGGTACTTCAGCCTGTTCCTCGGGTGTTCTGGCGCGAAAGGTCCGCCAGGCGCCGGCAACGAGCCAGGCCGTCAAGAGTACGAGGAAGACCCAGCCCACCGCACCATACTCGGCCAGCAGTTGCAGAAACTCGTTGTGCACGTAATAGTCGGTTTCCAGCTGGGCGCCTTCGGCCTGGTAAAGCGGGATCTCGCTCTCCCAAGCCCCGGCACCCACACCAGACAGGGGGCGCGCCTCGATAACCCGAACCGTGGCTTTCCACATGATCATGCGGATGCCCAGTGACGCATCGTCAGGGGAAATCGAGCCGGTCCGCCGGATCCCGCGTTCCAGCGCGAACGTGCCTCTGCCCTCGTCAGCGATCTTCGCGTTGCCGGTGGGAATCATGCCCAGAACCACCACCGTGAGCAGCAGCACGCCTGCCGCCAGCACTTGTGCCCTCCCGGTCCACGCGGGGAAGGCCGGATGGCCACGGCAGCGCCAGCCGACCAGCGGTGCCACCACCAGCAATTGAAGCCACATCGCTATCAGGGCGCTTCGGGTACCCGTCATCAGGATCGTCGTGATGACCAGTCCGGTGCTAGCCGCCAGCAGGGCGGTCTGGCTGCTTTGGCGTGCTCGAGCCAGCAGCAGCGCGGAGAACGGCAATGTACAGACGACGAACTCGGCGAAGAAGTTGCGATTGACGAAGGTTGACGCCGGGTTGGGCCCCTGTGGAAAAAGCTTGAAGTCGACCCAGAACTGCAGCGCCGCCCACAGCGACGCGATCACGGCGCCGGAATGAATGCCCCATGCGAGCCATGCAAAGCTGTCGCGCGACAGGCTGTTCATGCCCAGCCACAGCAACAAGGCAAACAAAAACCAGCGAATCGCCTCCACGCCACCAAGATAGGTATGGGACCAGACCATGCTGCCCAATGCGTAGGCCATCAGCAGCAGGGGCAGCACCATCACCGCGTGCCAGCGAAGCGGTTGGGTGCGCTCGCGCTGCTCCCAGAACATCAGCAGTCCAGCGCCAAGGGCGATGAATGACACGACGATCGACTTCAGCGTATCCTGCAGCATTTCCTCGGTCGGAACGCCCAGCGCCGGCGCCAGCAGCATCATGAGGGCGAACAGGGCGACAATCGCGCTTGCACCGGCCTCCATCGGCCGATTGCGGGCATCCGCACCGGCGACGGGCCTGGGTGTCGCTGCGGGACGGGCGGTGGATTCGGGTCGGTTGCGTTTCTTCTTGGCCATGGATTCGGTACAGCTTTCGACCGGTATTGTCGCGTGTCAGTGCGCCAGCAGCCGCGACATCTCGATGTGGGCGATACCGGCCTCTTCAAACGGCTGGCCCAATGGCGTGAATCCCAGCCGCAGGTAGAACCCTTCGGCACTGCGCTGCGCATGCAGCACCACCTCCCGATCGCCACGCTCTGTCGCCACGGCCTGCAGAGCAGTCAGAACCTGAGCCCCGAGGCCGGCGCCGCGCAGCACCTTCTGAACTGCCATTCTGCCGATGCGCGAAATACCGGGCCCGGCCTGCAGCAGGCGTCCGGTAGCCACCGTCTGGCCCAACCGGTTGTAGGCCACGGCATGAATCGCTGCCGCGTCGGCCTCGTCCCATTCCATGTCGGCCGGAATACGCTGCTCGGCCAGGAACACGTCGGTGCGGATGCGCGAGGCCTGCGGCCCCAGTTCGTCCCAGCTGCCGATGCGGACCTGCACCACTGGGTCACCCGCCTCAAAAGCGGTGAGGACGTCCCGCAGGGCCGCAGGAACCGGCCTGGAGGTCTGGGTGGCCGGATCGGCGAACACGTAGATCAGCTCGCACGTGATCAGCAGGTCTTCGCCACGGAAGATTGCGCCACTGAATACGACAGATGAATTACCGATGCGCCCGCACTTGAGCGCTACGTCCAGGCTGTCGTCCATCCGGGCCGACGCATGAAATTCGACCGTCGCCTTCTTGACGTAGAGATCGCCATCCAGCAGTTGCATCGCCTCTTCGTAGGGCAGCGCCAGTTCGCGCCAGTAGTCGGCCACTGCCGTATCGAAGTACATCAGATAGTGGGCGTTAAACACGATTTTCTGCATGTCCACTTCGGCCCAGCGCACGCGCAGACGGTGAGAAAAACGGAAGTCTTGTCGTTTCACGGTTGCCTGCTGCCGTTAAAGTGGGGGTTTCCATCGTACCGCGGCACACCACCATGGCATTTATCTACTACGTCACCCAGATCCAGTTTGACTTCGGCGCCATCAAGCTGCTCAAGCAGGAGTGCGAACGTGTCGGCATCACCCGGCCGCTGATCGTCACAGACCCAGGTGTCAAGGCCGCCGGCGTGCTGCAAAGGGCGCTCGACGCCCTGCCGGGCATGCCGGTCACGGTGTTCGACCAGACGCCGTCCAATCCCACCGAGGCGGCGGTGCGCGCCGCCGCTGCGATGTACACGGCCAATGGCTGCGACGGCCTGATCGCCGTCGGCGGCGGTTCGGCCATCGATTGCGCCAAGGGCGTCGCCATCGCGGCCACTCACGAAGGCCCCTTGACGCGCTACGCCACCATCGAGGGCGGTTCGCCGCTCATCACCGAGCGAGCGACGCCCCTCATTGCAGTGCCGACCACCAGCGGGACCGGCAGTGAGGTGGCGCGCGGTGCCATCATCATCGTGGACGACCACCGCAAGCTGGGTTTCCACTCGTGGCACCTGGTGCCCAAGGCTGCGATCTGCGATCCCGAGCTCACGTTTGGCCTGCCGCCGCGCCTGACAGCGGCCACCGGCATGGACGCCATCGCCCACTGCATGGAAACCTTCATGTCGGCGGCCATCAATCCACCGGCCGATGGCATTGCGCTGGACGGGCTGGAACGCGGCTGGGCCAACATCGAGCGCGCCACGCTGGATGGGCAGGACCGCGAGGCCCGATTCAACCTGATGAGTGCATCGATGCAGGGTGCGATGGCTTTTCAGAAGGGATTGGGGGCGGTGCATTCGCTCAGCCACAGTCTGGGCGGAGTGGATCCACGGCTGCACCACGGCACACTCAATGCCATGTTTCTGCCGGCCGTGGTCAGGTTCAATTCGCACGCCGATTCGGTCCGCCGCGACCGGCGCCTGGAACGGATGGCACATGCCATGGCGCTGCCTTCGGCGAGCGACATTCCCGAAGCAATCCGCGACATGAATGCCCGCCTCGGCCTGCCCGTCGGCCTGGCCGACATGGGCGTGCAACGTGAGTGGTTCGACCGCATCGTGCAGGGTGCACTGGCCGACCATTGCCACAAGACCAATCCCAGGATCGCGACGTCACAGGAGTACGAGGAATTGCTGGGCGCTTCGCTCTAGCCAACACCGGCGCCGGCGCCAAATCGTTTCCTGCCCCAGCGCCGCAGGGGACTCTCGAGCTGTCTCTCGCTGGCTGTCGCCGTGGCGCAGGACATCACCAGCACGCCGGCCAGGATGGACCAGCGGGCCGGCATCGGCAACTGGGCCGGTTCCTGGTCGGCCAGGCCTGGCAGCACAAACCAGACGAATCCGAAGAAGAGCATCGGATGCAGCAGGTAGGTTCCGTAGGTGATGTCACCGAGCCATCGGGCTAACGCCTCGATTCGGCCCCGAACGCTCACGTGGCCGCTGATGAAAACTACCGCGAAGCAAATGGCGAACAGCACGAGCCCACGCAGCCCGAGCAGTTCATCGCCCTGCTGGATGGGATTGAGCGCGAGCAGGATCACCGCCGTCGTCGCCCAGGCAGCCAGTCCGGCAGCCAGCGGCAGCGCCAGATCGCGGCTGCGGCGCAGGTACCCGATGATGCAACCGCCAAAGAAGTATGCGGCAAAGGCTGGCACCTGATGGTAGGCGGTTGCCGCGTCGGCGTAACTCTGGCCGGGGCCCAGTGTCTGCACGATCCACAGCCACTGCAGCGCGACCAGCGCCAGCGCCAGCGCGGCACACTGCCGCGCATGAGGCAGCACGCGCAGCAGCCACGGAAGCAACAGGTAGTAGACAAACTCGATGCCCAGCGACCAGCCGCCAATCAGCAGCGCCCAGATCACCGGGTCGTACAGTCCGAAAGCAAAGCTCGCATTGAGCAGCAGCCGCGTCGGCAGTCGGTCGGCAAGCGCGCCATTGCGTGCCGCAAGGAAGGCAATGAAGACCAGGCACAACACGATGTAAAGCGGTGCCAGGCGCAGCCACCGGGTGACCAGGAAGGCCAGCACCTGCCGTTGTCCGGCCAGGCGTCCGGTGTAGTTGTAGGCCAGGCTGGCACCCGACAGGACGAAGAACAGATAGACGCCGTAGCTGCC
>JANYAN010000194.1 GCA_025361305.1 Burkholderiales bacterium | reverse complement strand
CTCGCGAAGAGGCGACGGCGGTGAGCATAGCGATCTTTTCGGCCACGATACCGTGACAGCGGCCTCCGCCTCCTCGAGGCCCTGGCCCTCCGGATCGAGGACGTCGAGCTCCGTGAGCGCCCCATCTGCGCGTGCCCGGTTCGCCTGCGACCCCTGCGCCCGCGCCCTGGAGGACCTGCACGACTTCGGCCCGCACCACGTCACCACGTTGCGCGCGTGGAACGCCAACTTCCAGCGGGCCTCTCCCTCGCTCGGCGCGCGCCACGACGAGCGCACGCGGCGCAGGTTCGCTCACCAGGCAGCCCGCGCGTCGATGCCCAGCCTGGCGAAGCGCGGCACGTACGTGCGCTCCACGGTGCGCCGCAGGACCTCGTCGTAGGTGGCCATCGGCATCAGGCCCCAGGCCCGCACCCCGTACGCTGGCGCCCACGTCCGTGGGCGCACCGATCAAGGAAATGGTCTTCACGCAATCGCTCCGATATTGCTTGCCGGTCCAATTGTGGGCCTTGCCGCAATTCACCATCTGGTTAAAGTCAGGCCTGACCGCCGCCCAGGAGACGCCATGAGCCTGCCAACCCGTTTCGACGATGTCCCCGCGCTGGAGGAACTGCTGTCGCGCCCCTCCGAGGCGCTGGCGCACGCACTGGAACGGGCGCCGGGCGACATCATGGTGCTGGGGGCGGGCGGCAAGATGGGGCCAACCCTGGCGCGCATGGCCAAGCGCGCGGCCCCGACGCGCCGGGTGATTGGCGTCGCCCGCTTTTCGCAGCCGGGCCTGCAGGACCAGTTGCAGCGCCAGGGCATCGAGTGCATAGAAGCCGATCTGCTGTCGCGCGAGGCGCTTGCGGCCCTGCCCGATGCGCCCAATATCGTCTTCATGGCGGGCCGCAAGTTCGGCTCGACCGGCAGCGAATGGCTGACCTGGGCCATGAATGCCCACGTGCCGGCGCTGGTGGCCGAGCGTTTCGCGCGCTCGCGCATCGTGGCATTCTCTACCGCATGCGTTTATCCATTTGTCGTTACTTCCGGGGACGGCGCCAGGGAGGACCTGCCGCCTACAGCGCCCTCGGGTGAATACGCCAATTCGTGTGTGGCCCGCGAGAGGATGTTCCAGCACTTCTCGCACCAGTTGAACACGCCCGGGCGCCTTCTTCGCCTGTCTTATGCGATCGACATGCGCTACGGCGTTCTGCACGACGTCGCGCAAAAGGTATTGCACGGCGAGCCGGTCGACTTGACGATGGGCCATGCCAATATCATCTGGCAGGGTGACGCCAACGACTGGGCGCTGCGCTGCCTGGCGCACTGTGACGCGCCGACGTCGGCCCTGAACCTCAGCGGCCCGAAGGTGAGCATCCGCTCCGTGGCACAAGGGCTCGGACGACGCCTGGGCGTCGAGCCCCGATTCACCGCTCGGGAGGCCGACACCGCCTGGCTGGTGGACTGTGCCCGAGCCTTCAGCCTGTTTGGCCCTCCACAGATCAACCTGGACCAGATGCTGGACTGGACGGCTGACTGGGTGCGCCGTGGTGGCGTCAGCCTTGGCAAGCCCACGCATTTCGAAGCGCGGGACGGAAAGTACTAGCTATGCACTGGTCCGACATTCCCGCCGACTCGCTGGCGGTGCTGCACCGGGGCTCGGTCATTCCCGCCCACCTGCTGGCCCTGGACGCACAACGCAAACTGGACACGCGCAGGCAGCGCGCCATGACGCGCTACTACCTTGACGCAGGCGCCGGCGGCGTGGCCGTGGGAGTGCATTCCACCCAGTTCGCGATCCGCGAGGTCGGCCTGTACAAGCCGGTCCTCGAACTGGCCATGGCCACAGCGCGCGACTGGACACCACTGGGCGGTCGGCGGCCGTTGTTCATGATCGCCGGATTGGCCGGCACCACCCGGCAGGCAGTGCACGAGGCCGGTGTTGCGCGGGGCCTGGGCTATCACGCAGGACTGCTTAGCCTGGCGGCGATGAAGGGCGCCAGCAACGACGAATTGATCGCCCACTGCAGCGCCGTCGCCGACGTGCTGCCGCTGGTGGGCTTTTACCTGCAACCCGCCGTCGGCGGCATCCCGCTGCCAGCCATGTTCTGGCAGCGCTTTGCCCAGATCGACAACGTCGTGGCGATCAAGATGGCACCGTTCAACCGTTACCGCACACTCGACGTCGTTCGAGGCGTGGTGGCCGCGGGGGCCGAGCAGCGTGTGACGCTGTACACCGGAAATGACGACCACATCGTGCTGGACCTGCTGACGCCCTTCACGCTGATGCGAGCCGGCGCGCCGGTCACGGTGCGGATCAGGGGTGGCCTGCTGGGCCACTGGAGCGTGTGGACCTGGCGTGCCGTCGAGTTGCTCGAGCGCCTCCATGCCGCCGCCGCCGGCGACGGCGTTACCGCGGACTTGCTGGCGCTCGATGCCCAGGTCACCGACTGCAACAGCGCGCTGTTCGACGTGGCGCACGATTTTCATGGTTGCATCGCGGGCTGCCACGAGGTGCTGCGCCGGCAGGGCCTGCTGCAAGGGGTCTGGTGCCTGGATCCGAACGAAGGCCTGAGCCCCGGCCAGAGCGCAGAGATCAGCCGGGTCCATGCCGACTACCCGGATCTTGTCGACGACGACTTCGTGGCACAGCACCGCGAACGTTGGCTTGCCTGAGGCTGGCGCGGGCTAGGGCATTCGGCGTTGACAGTCATGGCGCCAGCCCCTAGAGTCAGTTAATTAACCGTTTAGGGAATTAAACTGGAGACCTCATGAACAAGCGCTTCTTCCTCAAGTCACTCTCAATGGCCATGCTGGCCCTGGGCCTGGCCGCGCCGGCTGCGGCCCAGCAATGGAAACCCACACACCCCATCAACCTGATCGTGCCCTGGGCCGCCGGCGGCTCGACCGACCAGGTGACGCGTGTGACGGCGGCGGAAATGGAAAAGGCATTGGGCCAGACCATCGTCATCATCAATCAGCCCGGTGCATCGGGCTCCATCGGCACAAAGAGCGCGCTTGACGCACCCAAGGATGGCTACACGTGGACCGCCGGCGCTGCCCAGGACCTTGGCACCTACCAGACTCTCGGTTCGCTCAATACCAGCATCAAGGACTGGAACCTGTTCCTCAACGTAGCGAACATTCAGGTGATCGGCGTCAACCCCAAGACGCCGTACAACACCGCCAAGGACCTGCTCGATGCCATGAAGGCCAAGCCCGGGCAGATCAGTGTGGCCACGGCCGGCGTCACCTCGGCCGGCCATAACGCCATGGAGTTGATCAGCAAGGTCACGGGTGTGAAATATCGCCATGTCACCTATGACGGCGGTAATCCGGCGGTCGTCGCCACGGTCGCCGGCGAAGCGGAGGTCACCACACAGCTGGCCGTCGAGCAAGCCGACATGATTCGCGGCAAGCGGCTGCGCCCGCTGGCCGCCGTGAGCGACAAGGCGCTTGAGCTGGAAGGCTACGGCACCATTCCCCCGTTGTCGCAAACCCTGCCCGGCTTCAGCGCGCCGGCCAACTACTTCGGCATCTTCATCCCCAGGGGCGTACCGGACGAAGTTGTGAAGACGGTCGAGAAGATCTGGACCGACAACATCATGAAGAGCGAGGCTCTCAAGAAGTACGCTGCAAGCCGGGGCGCCCTGTTCGCGCCGCAGTTCGGCGACGCGGCGCAGAAGGCCGTGTTCCCGGCCATCCAGGCAAACGCCTGGGTGCTGTTCGATGGCGGCAAGGCCAAGGTGTCCCCCGACACCGTCGGTATCCCCAAACCGTGAGCACGGGCGAATCTGGCGAAGCGCACGAGCATCGTCCACCCTGGTCGGACCTCAAGGACGGCCTGGGCTGGATGTCACTCGGAGTCGCGGTATTGATTGGCTCCGTCACGATGGACCGGCTCGAGCGCCAGAACATCAATCCCTACACCGTGCCGGGGCTGATGCCGGGGCTGCTGGGCATCGCCATGATCTTGCTGGGCGGCGTGCTCGCATTGCGAAGCTGGCGGCGTGGCGCGTTCACCGAGCCCAGGCCGCAAGGCACGCCCGAACTGACGGCGCAGCGCAAGCGCATCGCGGTGGTCCTGGCGCTGTGCCTGACCTACGCTGTCGGACTCGTGGGCCACGGCCTGCCGTACTGGATTGCTTCGGCGCTGTTCGTGACTGTCACCATCCTGGTGATGCAGCGCATGAGCCTGGACGTCGTCGAGCGCCGCCTCTCGCTGCGCACCTGCATCAAGGCCGCCACCATCGGCCTGGGCGCTGCGGTCGTGATCCAGCTGGTATTCCAGGAACTGTTCCTGGTGCGGCTACCCTGAAACCGGTCCGGGACATCCATGCTGCAGGGACTTCACGACCTCGGCCAAGCGTATCTCAGCTTTCTTGAGCCTCTCACGCTGGCGTACGGCCTGGGCGGCGCAATCGTCGGCATTACGATGGGGATGCTGCCGGGGCTTTCAGCGACATTGGCGATCGCGCTGCTCACCACGCTCACAATCAAGCTGCCGGCCAACCAGGCGATCCTGGTCCTGATCTGCTCGTACGTCGGTGCGTTGTACGGCGGCTCGCGCACCGCGATCTTGCTGAACATTCCCGGCACAGCCGCCAACGCGGCATCCTGCGCCGATGGCTACGCGCTCGCGCTACGCGGCGAAGCCGGGCGTGCGATCGGCATCGCGACCTCCGGCGCGTTTGTAAGTACCTTGATCGGCGTGCTGTGCCTGGCCACGTTCACGCCATTGCTCGCGGAAGTCGCGCTGCAGTTTGGCGCGTTCGAGTTTTTCTGGCTGGCACTGTTCGGCGTCACGATGTCCGGCAGCATCGTCGGCAGGGATCCGCTCAAGGGCTGGCTGATGGGCCTGCTGGGTCTGTTCGTCGCGCAGATCGGGCAGGAAGGCCTGTATGCCCATGACCGATTTACTTTCGGCTGGGATGATCTGGCCGGCGGTTTCGCGCTGATCCCGGCGCTAGTCGGCGCGTTCGGCCTGTCTGAAGTGCTGACCACCCTGGCGCAGCCGGTGGAGCGCAAGATGATCGAGTTGAAGGATTCCGTGCTGCCGCGCTTCGGCGAAGTGGTCCGGTACTGGCGCACGGTGCTGCGCTCCGGGATCATCGGCGTGCTGACCGGGCTGCTGCCCGGAGTCGGTGAGGACTCAGGCGCGTGGATGTCGTATGCCGCAGCGAAAGCCGTGAGCAAAGAGAAAGATCAGTTCGGCAAGGGCTCCATTGACGGCCTGATGGCGGCCGAGACCGGCGACATGGCGTCCATCCCTGGCCATATCATTCCGTGCCTCGCGCTGGGCATCCCAGGGTCCGCGCCGTCCGCGGTGCTGATGGCGGCAATGATCATCCACGGCATCCAGCCGGGGCCGATGCTGATGATCGAGCACCCGCAATTCATCTATGAAGTCGTGGCGATGACGACACTCGCTTCGATTGCGATCCTGCTGTTCGGGCTGTTTGGTGTTCGGCCCCTCCTGCACATCCTGAAAGTGCGGCGCGCCATCCTGATGCCGATCGTTTTCCTGGTGTGCACCGTGGGCGCCTTTGCAACCGCCTCGCGCCTGTTCGACGTCTATGCCATGCTGACCATTGGCATCGGGGCGTTCTTCCTGCGCCGGCGCGGCTATGAAATGGCGCCCCTGGTGCTCGGCATGGTGCTGGGCCACCTGCTGGACAAGAGCCTGCGCCGCGGCCTGGTGTTGTCGGATGGCAGCCTCGCGCCGTTCTTCACACGGCCGATCTGCATGGGGTTCGCCGCAGTGACGATCTTCACGATCCTGCTGTATGTGCCAGCGTTCAAGGCCGGCGTGCGACGCGTGACGGGCGCCGCCATCGGCTTGCTGAAATCCCTGCTTGGCCACCGGGCGTGAGCCACTCTTGCGCAATGAAGTTCGCGCTGTGCAACGAAGTCCTGCAACCGCTGCCGTTCGCGCAGCAGTGCGAACTGGCAGCCCGAATGGGGTATGACGGGCTAGAGGTCGCACCGTTTACCCTGGCACCCAATCCAATGGACATCACGGATGCGCAGGCACGCGCGCTGAGACTGATGGCCGAGGATCAGGGCCTGGCCATCACGGGCCTGCACTGGTTGCTCGTCGCGCCCTCGGGCCTGTCCATCGTCTCGTCCGATGCGAAGGTTCGTGATGTCACGGTTCGAGTGATGCGGCGACTGGTTGAGCTGTGCGCAATCATGGGCGGCCAGTACCTTGTACACGGCTCGCCCAAACAGCGCTCGGTTCCGCCCGATACCGCTCACGAGGTTGCCCTGGAACGTGCGCGTGACTGCTTTGCCCGCGTCGCCGTGACGGCACGCGACTGCGACCTGGTTTATTGCGTGGAGCCACTGGCCCCGCGCGAGACCGACTTGATCAATACCGTGGCCCAGGCCGCACAGCTGGTCGACGCGATCGCCTCGCCTGGCCTGAAGACCATGATCGATTGCAGCGCCGCTGGCCAGGGCGAGACGCAGTCGGTCGAGTCGCTGATGGCACGCTGGATACCTTCCGGCCATGTGGCACACGTGCAGGTCAACGATCCGAACCGGCGCGGCCCTGGGCAGGGCGACATGCTGTTCGCGCCCATCCTGCAGACACTGCTGGGGATGCAGGTGATGCATCAGTACACCGGCATCGTGGCCGTCGAGCCATTCGACTATGTGCCCGATGGCCCAGGCTGCGCGGCCCGGGCCATCGGGTACCTCAGGGGTATCGTCGAGGGCCTGGCCGAGCATGACTGAGGCCGTCCGATTCGCTGTGCGCGAGGTCGAACTGTACGAGCGGCCCGTCGTCCTGCGCCTGCCGTTTCGCTTCGGCGTGGTGACACTGACCCAATGCCCGCAGGCGTTTGCCCGAGTGCGCATTGAGTTCGCTGATGGCGTGGGCCAGTGGGGCGCGTCGGCGGAGATGGTGGCGCCCAAGTGGTTCGACAAGAACTTGGCGCTTTCCAACGAGGGCAACTTCGACCAGTTGCGCCAGGTGCTGCGCCTGGCACGCGATGCATATCTGACCGACGCGTCGCCAGCCACTGCCTTTGGTCATTTTGCCCGCCATCACGACAGCTATATGACGGTGGCTGCCGCGCAAGAATTCAACCCTTTGCTGGCCAGTTACGGTCCGGCGTTGCTGGATCGGGCGGTGCTCGATGCCTTGTGCCGTGCCCGACGCGCGTCGTTCTACCAGGCCATGACGGGCAACCTGCCCGGTATGGGCCCCGGCCGGCCGGAATTTGCGGGCCTGGGAGTCGGGCAGTTTCTGGCCGCACTGACGCCAGCGGCAGTGGTCGACGCGCGCCATACTGTCGGCCTGCTTGATGCGGTCACGGCTGCCGACCTCGCCCACCGCGTGAACGACGGCCTGCCCGAGACACTGGAAGAGGTCGTTCGGGCCTACGGCCATCGCTATTTCAAACTCAAGGTCAGCGGCACGGTGGATGCAGACCTGGCGCGGCTCGAGGCCATCGCCTCGGTGCTCGACCACGGCGCCGATCCCTATTTCGTTTCGCTCGACGGCAACGAGCAATACGAGGATGGTCATGGTGTCGCCGAGTTGGTAGCCGGCATCCGCGGCTGTCCCGCACTGGCCCGGCTCTGGAATTCAATCCTGTTCATCGAGCAGCCGATTGCGCGCAAGAAGGCACTGGACACCGATCTGCGCCGCGCCGATCTGGGCAAACCGGTGATCATCGATGAATCGGACGGCGAGCTCGACACCTTCGTGCGGGCGCGCGAGCGGGGCTATGCGGGCGTGTCGTCCAAGACCTGCAAGGGTATCTACAAGTCTGTGCTCAATGCCGCGAGGTGTCACGCGTGGAATCGGCAGGAAGGTTCGGCACGCTACTTCATGTCGGGCGAAGACCTGACAACGCAGGCCGGCCTGTCGGTCCAGCAAGACCTGGCGTTGGTCAATTTGCTGGGTATCCACCATGTCGAGCGCAATGGCCACCACTACGT
>JANYAN010000183.1 GCA_025361305.1 Burkholderiales bacterium | reverse complement strand
TAGGGATTTCACTAACTAAAGGTCATATATATTTAACTACATTAATTAACTATCTAACGTAATTGCCGCCTCTTCGTAGCCATCACCTCATCCCTGGAGACTCCCATGCGCCTTCCTTTCGACCTTGGTCTCACTTTCTTGACCCACCGTGGCGGCATTGCCGGCCTCTGCGGCGCAACCGTCCTTTTGGCTTCCTGCGGCGGCGGAGGCGAGGCGGTCGCGCCGCTCCCCCAGCTTGCCGAGGCCAAGACCGGTACGCTCGTCAATTGCGCGTCTCTCACCGGGTTCACGTTCGCCAGCACCGCCATCACATCGGCCGCACCGATGGCCGCGGACGCCGTGACGTCCACCGCGGACGGCGTGACGCTGACCCTGCCTGCCCACTGTGTCGTCGTCGGCAAGATGAACCAGCGCACGGGCATTGACGGCAAGAGCTACGCGATCAACTTTGAAATGCGTTTGCCGAACAGCTGGAACGGCCGCTTCTTCCACCAGGTCAACGGCGGCAACGACGGCTTCATCAACACCGACGGCACACGCGCGTTCGGACGCAAACTTGGCGGCAGCCCCACGAGCAACGGCCTGCGCGAAGGGTTCGCGGTGCTGACGTCCGATGCCGGCCACACGCCCGACACGGCGGGCTACCCGAGCGACCCTGCGACAGGGCTTGGCATTTCCGGCCAGGTGTTCGGCCTCGATCCGCAAGCACGCAAGGACTATGGCTATGCCGCTGTGGGTTCGTTGACCCCGATGGCCAAGAGCCTGATCGCGGCCGTCTACGGCCGCGGACCCGATCGCTCCTATATCGTGGGCAGCTCCAACGGCGGCCGTCACGCCATGGTGGCGGCGGCGCGCTACGCGGCGGACTACGATGGCGTCCTGGCCGTGTCGCCAGGCTTCAACCTGCCCAAGTCGCGCATCGCCGAAGAATGGAACAACCAGGTCCTGATGGGCGCGGCGCAGGTGCTGGACCCCGTCACGAACCGGCCGGCCATCTGGAGCGTCATCAACCTGACCGACCTCACTTACCTCAGTGACCGAGTGCTCGCCCGGTGCGACGGGCTCGATGGCACAGTGGACGGCATGATCCAGGACATTCAGGCCTGCCAGGCTGCCTTCACGCTCGCAACCGACGTCGCGATCTGCCCTGACAGCAAGACTCCGGATGGCACCTGCTTGAGCAGCAGACAAATCACGACGCTGGCCAAGATGTTTGCCGGCCCGAGGAATTCCGCGGGCAAGGCGCTGTACTCCGATTGGCCATGGACCAACGGCGTGACATCAGGGACCTGGCGCGGCTACAACACCGGCACGACCAATGGCAGCGGCACCGGCACCGCGAAGTACGGCAGCAACATCGGCTTTGCCTCGGCGGCTGCCTACATCTTCTCCACCCCACCGGCCGATCCGACCGTGGTCACGGGGCGGGGTGCGACGCTGATCGACTGGACCCTGGCCTATGACTTCGACAAGGCTGAATCCCTAATCAATGGCACCACTGCCACCTTCACGGAGTCGTCGATGTCGTTCATGACGCCACCGAACCCGACCAATCTCAGCACTCTGCGCGATCGTGGTGCCAAGTTGATCGTCGTGCACGGCTCGGCTGACCCGGTCTTCTCGTACAACGACACCCTCAGCTGGTACAAGGGTCTCACGGCTGCCAACAGCGGCGACGCCAGCCAGTTTGCCCGCCTGTTCCCGGTGCCCGGAATGGGACATACCGCCGGCGGGCCGTCCACGGACCAGTACGACATGGTCACTGCGCTGGTCAATTGGGTGGAAAAGGGCCAGGCGCCGGATCGCGTGACCGCCACCGTTCGCACCGCCGCACAGAATGCGGACCTCGCGACTGCCACCGCGTTGTCTACGGTCGTCGCGCCTGGCCGCACGCGTCCCTTGTGCTCCTACCCCAAGATTGCCAAGTACACGGGCAGCGGCAGCATCGAAGACGCCGCCAACTTCTCTTGCCAGTAAGGCCGGAGCCGCTCTTCTGCATGGACGAAGGGAGAGACGGAGTGATTGAGGCGATCGGGTTTGGCATGAGCGGGGCGATGGGCTTCTTTGCTTCGCTCGGCTTGCCTGGGCCGCTCGCTGGTCACAACTGATCTGGCCTACAGTGGCGCGGCTGCCAGACCCGCCTGGTACGCTGCCCCAAACGCATCTTCAGCTAGTCGACTTCGCCGGGGGCGAACCCCCTGGTGCGTGATGCCCAGCCAAACGATGCCCCGCCGGACGGGGCGCGGACCCATAGGCGCGGGCCTGTCGACATAGAGCAAATTTTGCTGGCGGCTGCCAATTGCTCTTGAATCTGAGCCAAGATGCCTTATCATTAGCACTCGATGGAGATGAGTGCTAACAACATGCATTGTCCCTTCTAAGTTACTAAGCGCTAACTTCGTTGACGCTTATTGTTATCCAACCCTGTTTCAATCCAAGGAGATGCAATGAAACTTCGTCCTCTGCACGATCGCGTGATCGTCAAGCGTATCGACAGCGAAACCAAGACCGCCTCGGGCATCGTGATCCCCGACACCGCCGCCGAGAAGCCCGATCAGGGCGAAGTGCTGGCTGTGGGTCCGGGCAAGAAGAACGACAAGGGCGAGCT
>JANYAN010000344.1 GCA_025361305.1 Burkholderiales bacterium | reverse complement strand
TCCAGCGCCTTGAGCGCCAACAGGTTGTCCCCCTTGATCAGCCGGTTGTCAAACAAGTCGTTGACGGACACCCGCTGTTGGGCGTGATAGCTGCGAGCTGGGTCTTCAAGAAGTATGCGCGGTTCCAGCCGCGGCCGTTGGTCCTTACCTATCCACGTAAGCTCTAGCTTCTGCTGGTTCGCCATCAAAAACTCCAGCCTTGCTTTTGCATGAAGGTCTCAAGGTCAATGCAAGGCACGTTGATGCTGGGGTGTTTGCAAACGTTGGGGATTCTTGCCGCGTTAGGCTTGAGCCGCTCCTCTGTCACAACCGTTCCCTTGTGAACCTTTGCGCACGCGATGATGAAAGGGTCAGCCACAGGGGTGCCCATCAGGCGTTGCTTCTCACCGATCAGCGACTGGAAGTGCGGTATCTGAAGTATCTGGGCAACAAAACGCTGTTCATGCGCCGTGGGCGTGGTGAATATCCGCTTTCGGCCTTTAAGCCACTCACTGGTGTGAGGGTCCACATCGCCGCGTTCGATTTCATTCCAGACTTCCCGTGTAGAGATCAAATCGCCTGCTTCAACCAAAGCATCCAAACCTGCCCAAACAGACTTGAAGACGCGGGGGAAAAAATGTTTGAGCTTACTGAGGGAACTCGTGTCGAACACATAAATCATGCAGCAGCTCCCTGAAGGATGCGCTGCTCAAGGCCAGCAAAATTTTTCGCCTTGATTCCCAGATACTCAGACGCCTGCTCGACACTGATCTGATTGCGGTAGTGACGACCAATGACCTCCTGCGCAAACCGGTCGCTTAGGTAGGTGTTTTGTGAGGCATACCAGTCGCCGCCTGAGGCGGTCTTTTTTTGGCCAGCCCAGAACTTGGCCTTTCGCTCGTAGAACGCCTGGCTGACGCGTTTGATGCCTAGCAGGCGGCGCAATATGGCCTCGCGGCTGACGCCATATCGGCTGGCCAGACTCGCATACAGGTGATCTTGCGATGACTCCGCATTGCCAGGTATCCCTGCAATCTGTCTCCCGAAGTCATCGGAGGGTATCAGCATCTCGGCCGCAACCTCGTTGCAGAACTGCTCGATACGTCGTTCAGCGGCAGGAAGCCTGCTCATGTAAGCAGCTTCGAGTTTGCTAATGCCGTTAACGTTCAGCAGGAGGTGTGCAAGCTCATGCAGCAAGCTGAAGATCTGGCGAGTCTTGGTCGTGTTGCTATTCAGGTAAATCAACGGGAAATCCGCATCGAGCAGGCAAAAACCGGAGATGTCCTTTTGTTTGAATGGCGCCTTGAATACGAAAATGCCATTTGCTTCCACGGCTTCCCGCCACCGCTTGAGGGCAAGTTCGTCGGACTTCCAACCAAGTTGATCCTGCAGAGATATACCAAGAGCGTCTCTCACGGCGCGTGCTTGGGCTTCGACAGAACGCTGAATATCGAGCGGTGCTTGGTGCGTGATCTGCTTCTCGCTGGGATTCTTTCCTTCAAAGACTTCCTTCAGGGTGATTTGAAATGCATGGGCCCTGCGGACTTGCAAGTAAGTGTCTGCGTGCAAAGTCTTCAGGTCGGCGTCGGGCAAGGTCCGGAATTCTCGAGCAGCCGGAACTTCATCAGGCGGGGCAGGCAGAAAGAAAATAGCCAGCGGTCGCTTGAAGACCTTGTACGCCAGACTTTCCAGCTGCGCGTAGGTTGGCAATGCGCCACCTTCCGATTCCCAGGCAATCACTTCCGCTAGCGGTCTTTTCAGCTTAAGCGCGACGTCTTCAACTGACAGGCCCATCGATTCCCGCGCCCATCGGATGACCGAAGGTTGTACGCCATCAACTGGTTCAGCTCTCACGGGCAACTCCAAACTGAATCGAAGATTCTCGGCATCACAAATTCAATTCCAAGGCGGGCGGCGCCATTCTCTCGATCTCGAGCAGCGATTCTCCCCCAATCTCCTGCAAGTCCCCATGCATCGCTTTTCACTGAAGGCTCCATTGAATCGTGAACACATCCCTGGAGTGAATTTGTCGGGTCAGCCTGGATTCGAGATCTTCGATCACCTTGTTCCGCTGCGCATCAATCTCGTCCTGTCGGTCAAAAATGCGCCGCCGAAGCTGCCCGCGCCTCTCTTCCAGTTCGCGCTGTCGCCGCTGATGCTGCAGCTTCTCTTCCAGCGTGGCCGAGACGATGGCTATCCGGCGCACTTCCTTGATCGCGCGATCCAGATCTTTCACTTCACTTTCCAACCCCGACTTCAGGTCATCGGCCCAGGCATCGAGCTTCTCCACCTCCGCCTCGAAGTACTTCAGGTTGCGTTCGTTCACTTCGCGAATCCGTTGGTTCTCCTGCTGCGTCAGCGCTGTCTCAAGCGCGCCCGGTTCGCGCGATTCATGGACTTGCGAAGACAAGATTTCCGCGGGAAGTCGAAGCAGCTTTTCGGGATCTTCCTCGTGCATCACGTCGCCTGAATCGGTCGTGCCGGCCAAGAGCAAGTAGTCTTCTGTCGTGTCCAGCGCCTGAATCGACAGCACACTTAAGGCGAGCCAGCCGCTTTGGCCCCGTAGCGTTTGCAGTGTGGACACCTTCGCACCATAGCCTTCATAGCTAAATCGCAGGCGGGCTGTCGGCAATTGGCGGTCGCGCGCCCGCTCAATCAGCGCCTGCGCCAGCGGATGGCCCGTGCGATACAGGTGCGCATCGCCGCTTCGCCGGGGGAGCTCATAGCGGCCTGGTGGCGCCTCGGTAGCCTGAACGCCCGGTGGCGTGTGCATCAGGTCAAACCCATTGTCGTCAAAGCTGGCCTGACCTTTCAGCTCGGCCTGCGTCAGATCCATCAGCAGCCGCTCGAAACGGCTGCGGGCGCTGGTGCTTTCGGTTTGCCGTGTCTTGAGCTTTTCCTGCACCGCCTCGTCAAAGTTTTCCAGCAGCAGTTGCCTTGTCTTGAGTAACGTGGAGTCGATTTCGCCGGACAGGTCCAGCTGCAGTTGCTGGAATGACGCTTCGATTTCATTCGGATTGCGGCAGTTCTGATAAATCTCCGCGATGCGACGCTCAAAATCCACACCACTGCCAATCGTGCCGAGCACTTCGTCGCTGGCGCCAAAGACGCCCTCGAACAACTGAAACTTTTGCGCAAGCAATTCATAGACTCGCCGGTCCGCCGGATTGCTATGGTCGATGAAGTTCACCACCACCACGTCGTGCTTCTGGCCGTACCGGTGGCAACGGCCCATCCGCTGTTCGATGCGTTGGGGGTTCCACGGCAGGTCGTAATTGATAACCAGGGAACAGAATTGAAGGTTGATGCCTTCGGCGCCGGCTTCGGTCGCGATCATGATGCGAGCCGTGTCGCGGAAATGTTCCACCAGCGCCGCGCGAGTGTCGGCGGTACGCGACCCAGTGATGCGGTCGGTGCCCGCGTGCCGCTCCAGCCATGCAGAATAGACGGCGTGGGCCTGTTCGCTGGTATTGGTGCCGTTGAAAAGCACTGTTTGGCCGGCGTAGGGGCTTTGGTCCAGCAGTTCCAGCAAATAGTCTTGCGTGCGCCTGGATTCAGTGAAGATCAGCGCTTTTTGGTGGGCTCCAAGTTTTTCCAGTTCGGCAAACGCTTTGGCCAATGCCTTGAGCAGGGCTTGACCCTTCGCGTTGTCCCGGATCGTCGTGGCGAGGCGCTGAAACTCACGAAGCTCAGCGATCTCGTCAGACAGGCTGGCGCGTTGTTCGCCCGCGCTGGGGTCATCAGCCTCGGCCCATTCGTCTGCTGTTTGGTCCAGCGCTTCGTAGTCCTTGTCCAACGCTTCATCCAATTCCTCGCTCGGCGCTGCCTTTAGCTCATTCTCGAGGCGCAGGGCCATCGTCCCCAATGCACCTGCGATTGCGTAGCTGGACGATGCCAGCAACTTCCACAGCACCAATGAAATCAGTTGTCGCTGGCCAGAGGGCAAGGCATTCAGGGCCGGTCGGCGAAGATAGTCCGCAACCATTTCGCGCAGCGCCTGTTCATCAGTGGACGGTGTGAACTGCTCCACCATGGGGATGCGCCGGGTGTATGAAATATAGGGCTGCACCTGCCGCCGCAATGTACGTATGCAAATGGGCTGGAGTCGGGTGCGCAGGTTGGCAAAGGTCGCCGCATTGCCAGCCCCGCCAAACTGATCCCGAAAACTCGTCACGTCGCCAAATACGCGCTCGTCTACCAAGCTGACCAGCCCATAAAGCTCAAGCAAAGAGTTCTGCAGCGGCGTGGCCGTCAACAGCACCTTGGGCGCGTGCGCCAGCGCCTCTTTGAGGGCCTTGCCGATCACGTTGCCGGGCTTGTAGACATTGCGCAGGCGGTGGGCTTCGTCCATCACAACCAAGTCCCAGGGTACTTGCTGCAGGTCATCGGCCTTGGATTTGGCGAACTGGTATGAGCAGATGACGATGCGGTTTGCTTGCTCAAACGGGCGAGCGTTGCCTTCCTTGCGTAGCTGGTTGTAGCTCTTGGCTTCCAATATGGCGGCTTGCAAACTGAATTTGTCCTGCAGTTCCTGGTGCCACTGTTTGCGCAGATTGGCGGGCACCACGATCAAGATGCGCCGTTTGCGCTCGGCCCAGCGCTGCGAAATGACAAGACCGGCTTCGATGGTTTTGCCCAGCCCCACCTCGTCGGCCAGGATCACGCCCTTGGAAAGCGGGCTCCGAAAGGCGAAGAGCGCGGCCTCGACCTGATGCGGGTTTAGATCCACCTGGGCATCAACCAAGGTGGAGGCCAGCATGTCGGCCGAATCGGCACCCATGCGGCGCGAGAGCAACCACGCGAAATACTGGGACTGGTATGGAGTCAGTCCCGCCTTCAAGTTCTCCGCCCCTTTCGACTGCATCCGGGAGATTATGGATGAATGCTGGCTTTTTTTACAGTAGCGCAGCCGCGCTTTGCGCCCTGGCGGCGGCCGACGTGCGATGGCTCGCTAAAATCGAGGGTTACCCCCGGAAACAACCTCAATGCCCTCCCCGCGCAAGCTTTTCGTCACCACCGCCCTGCCGTACGCCAACGGCAAAGTCCACATCGGCCACATCATGGAGTACATCCAGGCCGACATCTGGGTGCGGCACCAGCGAATGCAGGGCAGTGCAGTGCATTTTGTCTGCGCTGACGACGCCCACGGCGCCGCGATCATGATCGCAGCCGAGGCGGCCGGCAAAACGCCGCAGCAGTTCGTGGCAGAAATCTCGGCCGGCCGCAAGGAATACCTGGATGGCTTTCACATCGGGTTTGACAACTGGCACAGCACCGATGCACCAGAAAACCACGAGCTGGCACGGCAGATCTACCGAGACCTGAAGGCCAGCGGCCTGGTCTCGAGCAAGGTGGTCGAGCAGTTCTTCGATCCGGCCAAGGCCATGTTTCTGCCGGACCGCTTCATCAAGGGCGAGTGCCCCAACTGCCACGCCAAGGACCAGTATGGCGACAACTGCGAGGTCTGCGGCAAGGTCTACAGCCCCACCGACCTGATCAACCCCTACTCCGCGCTCTCCGGGACAACACCGGTGCTCAGGAGTTCGGAGCACTTCTTCTTCAAGTTGTCCGATCCTCGCTGCATGGCGTTCCTGAGCGACTGGACGCGCACCGAAGGACGCCTGCAGACCGAAGTGCTGAACAAGATCAGCGAATGGCTGGAACCCGACGAAAGCGGCAAGGCCGCCATGGGCGACTGGGACATCAGCCGCGATGCACCCTACTTCGGCATCGAGATTCCCGACGCACCAGGCAAGTACTTCTATGTCTGGCTGGACGCACCGGTGGGCTACCTGGCTTCGCTGAAGAACTACTTCGACAGGGGAGGCGCGCAAGCCGCCGGCGAGTCCATGTCGTACGAGAAGTTTGTCGCCGACCCCGATGTCGAGCAGTACCACTTCATCGGCAAGGACATCATCACGTTCCACACCCTGTTCTGGCCCGCGATGCTGCACTTCAGCGGCCGCAAGGTGCCCAACAAGATCTTCGTGCACGGATTTCTCACGGTGAACAACGGCGAGAAGATGAGCAAGAGCCGCGGCACCGGACTGGACCCGTTGAAGTACCTGTCGCTCGGCATGAACCCTGAGTGGCTGCGCTATTACCTCGCGGCCAAGCTCAACGGCCGCAACGAAGACATCGACTTCAACGCCGATGATTTCATGGCCCGGGTGAACAGCGATCTGATCGGCAAGTACGTGAATATCGCGAGCCGGGCAGTGAAGTTCGTTCCGGGCGGCAAGGTTGTCAAGATCCCGACCGCCCATCTCGAGCCCGCCACCCTGGTCGATAGCGTCAAGGCGTTGTATGAAGGGCGCGAATACGGCAAGGCGCTGCGCGAGATCATGGCCTTCGCCGACGCGGTGAACCTGCGCTTCGACAGCGCGGCGCCATGGAAGCTGGTCAAGGAAGGAAAGGCCGGCGACGCTGCCGTTGTCTGTAGCGAATGCCTGGAGATGTTCAAGGTGCTCACCGCCTGCCTGAAACCGGTCCTGCCGGAACTTGCGCAGCAGGCGGAGGCATTCCTGAAATGCGCGCCGCTGGATTGGGCCAACGCTGTCGTCGCCCTGGGTGAGGGCCACCAGGTGGGCGAGTACAGGCACCTGATGCAACGCGTGGACGCGAAGCAGCTCGACGCCCTGTTTGAGCCCCCTGCCGAGGCCGAGCCCGAAAAGACCGTGCCCGGCGGCGAAGAACTCGCGCCGACCATCGGCATCGACGACTTCGCGAAGATCGACTTGCGCATTGCCATGATCGTCAACTGCGAGCCGGTCGAGGGCTCGACCAAGCTCTTGCGCCTGACGCTTGATGTGGGCGAGGGAAAGACCCGAAATGTGTTCTCAGGCATCGCCTCGGCCTACCAGCCGGCCGAGCTGGTCGGCAAGCTCACGGTCATGGTGGCCAACCTGGCGCCGCGCAAGATGAAGTTCGGCGTCAGCGAAGGCATGGTGCTGGCCGCCAGCCATGCCGACGAGAAAGCCAGCCCGGGCATCTACGTGCTTAGCCCCTGGCCAGGCGCCCAACCGGGCCTGCGGGTGCGCTAAGTAGTGGGCGTGCGACAACGCCGCACCGCCGTCAGGATGCCGCGCAGAATCTCGATCGGCTCGGGCGGGCAACCCGGCACCGTCAGGTCAACCGGGATCACGTTGGCCACGCCGCCGCAGCTGGCATAGCTCTCGCCGAAAATCCCGCCGTCGCGGCCGCAGTCGCCGACGGCTACCACCAGCTTGGGCTCGGGCGTGGCTTCGTAGGTGCGGCGCAGCGCCATTTCCATGTTGCGCGAGACCGGGCCGGTGACCAACAGCATGTCGGCGTGGCGCGGGCTGGCGACGAACCGGATGCCCAGACCCTCGATGTTGTAGTAGGGGTTGCCCAAGGCATGGATTTCCAGCTCGCAGCCGTTGCATGAACCCGCATCGACCTGGCGGATCGTCAAGGCCTGGCCCAGGATATCCAGCAGCTCACTCTGGATGCGCTGCGTCTCGACGCGCAGCGCGTCGCTGCTGTGCGGCGGGGCTTCGGTGGCAATGCCGACACGGGCGATCTGTCTAACGATTTTCCACATGGCTCTGGGCTCTGGGGTTGGACGGATTCACAGGTCCACCCCCGAATAGCTGAGGTTGAAAGATTTGTTGATCAGCGGGAAATCCGGAACGATGTTGCCGATCACCGCGTGCTCCAGCACTGGCCAGTTCTGCCAGGACGGATCGTGGCAGTGACAGCGGCGCACCCGAGCCTGCCCGACCGCGACGTCCAGTTCCAGCGTGACCAGCACTTCGCCGCGCCAGCCCTCAACCCACCCGGCGCCAACCGCGTGGCCCGACCTAAGCCGCAAGCCTGTTCGCGGCTTGCCGGCAGGCAGATCGTCGGCGATCATGCGGATCAGCCGCAGCGACTCAAATACCTCATCGAACCTGACGGCTACCCGGGCGGCGACATCACCACCCGTTTGCACGGCCACGTTGACAGCCAGCGCGTCGTACGGCGGCCATGGCTGATCACAGCGCAGATCGCGCGCCTGGCCACTGGCCCGCGCAGCCAGCCCGGTCAGGCCCAGCCGGTCGGCCAGCTCGGCGCTGACCCGTCCGGTGCCAGCAAAACGGTCTTGCAGGCCTGCATGCTCGTCGTACAGGCTGCGCAGCGCATGCACTTGCGGCTCGATCTTTGTGCATTGCGCAATGAGGCGCTCTGCACCTTGCGCGTCGACGTCGGACGCTATGCCTCCGGGCACTACGCAGTCCATCATGAAGCGATGGCCGAACAGCTCCTTCGACAGCCGCTGCCAATCTTCCCGCAGGCGCGAAAAATGGGCCAAACCGACTGCCAGCGCCGCATCGTTGCTCAGCGCTCCCAGGTCGCCCAGATGGTTGGCAACCCTTTCGCGCTCCAGCAGCAGCGCGCGCAGTGCGTGGGCCCGTGGCGCGATTTCACACGCTGCCGCGGATTCGAGCGCCATGCAGTAGGCCCAGGCGTACGCCACCGTCGAATCGCCCGAGACGCGGCCTGCCAGCCGATGCGCCTGCAAGGGCTCGAGATCGGTAAAGCGCCGCTCCGTTCCCTTGTGGGTGTAACCCAGGCGCTCCTCTAGCCGCAGCACTTTCTCGCCGACGATGGAGAAGCGGAAATGCCCCGGCTCGATGATCCCGGCATGGACCGGGCCGACCGGGATTTCGTGCACGCCGTCGCCTTCGACGCGCACGAACGGGTAGTCGCTCACCGGCGCGCCTTCATAGCCTGCGTTCGGCCGCTCAGGGTGCCGCAAGGGGTAGTGATCGGCCGGCCAGACGCCGTGGTTCAGCCACGGGCGGTCGTCGCCAACGCCTGCGGACCGCACGCCCGAGAGATCAGCGGCGGCGCGCTGCATCCTTGCCGCGCAGGGGAAGGCGGCAGACAGGTCGGGGTAGACCGCGTCATCCGCAGTCAGCGGCAACTCCAGCCACACCAGGCCGCCTGCCACGCCGTAGGCAGCGCAGACTGAGGCACTGCCCGCGTCGTCGTGGCCCGATCCCCAAAGTGCGATCAGCCGCCCACCCGATTGCGCCACGGCCACGCCAGCGGCGCGCCAGTCGCTCTCATCGGTAACGCCATGCCAGGCCGGCAGCGGGCCGGGCATGGCCACCAGTTCGGCCTTGAGGCCAGGAATCAGCATGGTGGGCGACATCTCATCCTCCCAGCATCCGCGCCGCCTGCCGGTACCAGCCGTCGAGGTAGGGCGGAATATAGAGGCCGAGCATCAGCCCCAGCCCCAGATGCACAAACACCGGCAGCAGCGCTGGCGAATGCGCCAACGGCTTGACATTGGTCTCGCCAAACACCATCGGCAGAACGCGGCTGAACACCGACGCGAAGGCGACGGCCAGCGCCAGCAGCAGCAAGGGCGTCGCCCAAGGCTGCTCGCGCATGGCGGTGGTGAGGATCAGGAACTCGCTGGCAAACACGCCGAATGGCGGCATGCCCAGGATCGCCAGCGAGGCCAGCATCAAGCCCCAAGCCACCGTGGGGCTGACCTTGATCAGGCCGCGAATTTCGTCCATCACCTGGGTGCCCGCCTTCTGGCACGCATGGCCCACAGAATAGAAGATGGCTGACTTGATCAGCGAGTGCACCGTCATGTGCAGCAGCCCTGCATAGTTGGCGATCGGGCCACCCAGGCCAAAGGCGAAGGTGATCAGCCCCATATGCTCGATCGACGAATACGCGAACATGCGCTTGACGTCTTTCTGGCGCGACAGGAAGAACGCCGCCACCACCACGGAGAGCAGGCCAAAGGCCATCATCAGCTGGCTGGCCAGCGCGCTGTGCAGGGCACCGTCGGTCAGCACTTTGCAGCGCAAGACGGCATACAGCGCCACGTTGAGCAGCAGGCCGGACAGCACGGCCGACACCGGTGTTGGACCTTCGGCGTGAGCATCGGGCAGCCAGTTGTGCAGGGGCACCAGGCCGACCTTGGTGCCGTAGCCGATGAACAGGAAGGCGAAAGCCAGGGTGATGATGTTCGGGTCGAGCTGCGCCTTGACCTCGTTGAGGTTGGTCCACAGCAGGCCGCCGCCCTCGCGCCCCAGCACGCGCTCCGAAGCCATGTGCAGCAGCACCGTGCCCAGCAGCGCCATGGCAATGCCGACGCCGCACAGGATGAAGTATTTCCACGCCGCCTCCAGGCTGGCGGCGGTGCGGTAGACGCTGACCAGCAGCACGGTGGTCAGTGTCGCGGCCTCCATCGCCACCCACAGGATGCCCATGTTGTTGGTGGTCAACGCCATCAGCATGGTGAAGCTGAACAGCTGGTACATGCTGTGGTACAGCCTCAGGCGCGGCGGTGTCATCTTGCCGTGGTCTTGCTCCACGCGCATGTAGGGCCGCGAGAAGATTGCCGTGGTCATGCCAACGAACGCCGTCAGCGTGACCAGGAACACGTTGAGCGGGTCAATGAAGAACTGGCGGTTCCAGGCGAACAACGGCCCGCTGGAAATAACCTGCGCGGTCAGCACACACGCCGCAATGAACGTGCTCAGGCTGAAGGCTACGTTGATATCGCGTGCGCGATGGTGGTGTCCGATCAGCGCCAGCACCGCACTGCCCGCAACCGGGATACCCAGAACGAAGTAAAGAGGGGACAAGCTCAGTCTTCCTTCAGCTTTTCGAGATTGCGGATGTCCAGGCTGTCGAACTGCTCGCGGATCTGGAACATGAAGACACCCAGGATCAGGATACCCACCAGCACGTCCAGCGCGATGCCGAATTCCACGATCATCGGCATGCCGTTGGTGGCCGTTGTGGCCGCGAAGATCAGGCCGTTTTCCATCGAAAGGAAACCGATCACCTGAGGCACGGCGCGCGTGCGGGTGATCATCATCATGAAAGCCAGCAGCACGCAGGCCAGGGCAATGCCCAGCGACCCGCCAGCGATGGACTGCGACAGGCGCGACACCGGCACCGCCAGGCTGAAGGAAAAGATCACCAGGCCAATCCCCAGCAGCATCGTGGTGGGCACGTTGATCAGCGGCTCCACGTCCCAGCGCACGTTCAGCCGCCGGATCACCCGGTGCAGCATCCAGGGAATCAGGACCACCTTGAGCGCCAGCGTCAAACCCGCCGAGACGTACAGGTCGGCGTTGTGCGTCGCGTAGGCCAGCAGGACCGAAGCGGCGACCAGCGCCG
>JANYAN010000094.1 GCA_025361305.1 Burkholderiales bacterium | reverse complement strand
CCGCGCTCAACAGCCAGAACATCGATTACGTCTGCGCCTCCATTGCCAAGGTGATCTGAGCATTCACGGCGGGCTCGGCACGTGCGCGAATTGAAATTTGTTAGTCTTTATAACTAATTTCAAGGGATTCAGTCGACCAGTTCCGTGATCCGCATTGGTGGTTCCACCTTACGCCAGCCGTTATCAGTGCTGTTATATTGCACTGCAACAACATTGGGTTCCCAATCATGCTCTACCAGATATATGAAACACAGCGTTCGTTGATGGAGCCGTTTGCCGACTTCGCGCAAGCAGCGTCCAAGCTGTACAGCAATCCGCTTTCGCCATTTGGCCAGAACCCATTCGCGCAGCGCGTGTCGGCCAGCTATGACCTGCTGTACCGGTTGGGCAAGGACTATGAGAAGCCCTCTTTCGGCCTGAAGACCGGCGATGTCGACGGCGTCGAGGTGGCGATCCACGAACGGGTGGAGATTGACAGGCCTTTCTGCGAACTGCGCCGCTTCAAGCGCTTTACCGACGATCCAGCCACCCTGACCAAACTCAAGGGCCAGCCCGCCGTGCTGATCGTTGCGCCGCTGTCCGGCCACTATGCGACCCTGCTGCGCGACACCGTGCGCACGATGCTGAAGGACCACAAGGTCTACGTCACCGACTGGAAGAACGCCCGTATGGTGCCGCTGTCGCAAGGCGAGTTCCACCTGGACGACTACGTCAACTATGTGCAGGAATTCATCCGCCATCTGCAGGGCATCTATGGCAACTGCCACGTGATCAGCGTCTGCCAACCGACGGTGCCGGTGCTGGCGGCGGTCTCTCTGATGGCCACACGCGGCGAAATCACCCCGCTGACCATGACGATGATGGGCGGCCCGATCGACGCCCGCAAGTCTCCCACGGCCGTGAACAACCTGGCCATGAACAAGAGCTTCGAATGGTTCGAGAACAACGTGATCTACCGCGTTCCAACCAGCTTCCCAGGTGCCGGCCGGCGCGTCTATCCCGGCTTCCTGCAGCACACCGGTTTCGTGGCCATGAATCCAGACCGGCACATGTCCAGCCACTACGACTATTTCAAGGACCTGATCAAGGGCGACGACGCCAGCACCGAAGCCCATCGCAAGTTCTACGATGAGTACAACGCTGTGCTCGACATGGACGCCGACTACTACCTTGAGACGATCCGCGTCGTGTTCCAGGAGTTTGCCCTGGTCAACGGCACCTGGGACGTGATCAGCCAAGAAGGCGAACTCGAGCGCGTGCGGCCCGAGGACATCAAGACGACGGCTCACTTCACGATCGAGGGCGAACTGGATGACATCTCGGGATCCGGCCAGACCGAGGCGGCGCATGGCCTGTGCGTAGGCGTCCCCAAGTCGCGCCAGAAGCACGTCGAAGTCAAGGGTGCCGGCCACTATGGCATCTTCAGCGGCCGCCGCTGGCGCGATTCGGTCTACCCGCAGGTGCGCGATTTCATTCTGAAGTTCAATGACGGCCCGACCATCGCCGGATCGGGTAAGCGCTCCACGGCACTGAAGGCGGCGGCGCCGAAGAAGGCCGCGCGACGCGCGTGACCGCGGCACCGGGCTCGCTGGCGGCGCGGATCGACGCTGTCCTGCCGCAGACCCAGTGCACCCGCTGCGGCTATCCCGACTGCGCGGGCTATGCCAGTGCGATCGCCTCTGGTGAGGCACCAATCAACCAATGCCCGCCCGGCGGCGTGCAGGGCATAGCCCGGCTGGCGGCGGTTACCGGGTTGCCCGTGGCTGCGCTCAATCCGGACAATGGGTCGGAAGGCCCGCGGGCGGTCGCGATCATCGATGAGGCCTGGTGCATAGGCTGCACACTGTGCCTGAACGTCTGTCCGACGGACGCCATCGTGGGCAGCAACAAACTCATGCACACCGTGATCGAACCGTATTGCACCGGTTGCGAGCTGTGCATCCCGGTTTGCCCCGTGGACTGCATCAGTCTTCAACCCGTGAGCGGCCAACGCACGGGCTGGCAGGCTTGGTCGGACGCGCTCTCGGCCCAGGCATTGAAACGTTACAGATTCCACAAGATCCGTGTGGCACGCGAGGCGGACGAAAATGCGGTGCGCCTGGAGGCAAAGGCGCTGGCCAAGCTGGAGGACCTGCCCGGTTATTCACACATTACCGACCCGCAATTACTCGACAAGAAATGCCAGGTGATCGAAGCCGCCCTGGCACGAGCGCGGGCACGCAAGGGCTAGGCGCCGTGCCCTAGCCCAGGGCGTCATTGACCTGTTCGTTGAATTCGGCCAGGCTCACCGCGTTGCCGATCTCGCGCGGCAGCGCATCGCGCACCGAAAACACGCCCAGGATCTTCGAGCCCGGGCCGATGATGGGCAGGTGCCGGAAGCCACGCTCGATCATGATCAGCACGGCGTCGGAAACCAGCATCTCGGGCGGCACGCACATGGGGCCACGCGTCATGACGTCGGCCACCTGGGTCTTTTCCGGGCTGAGGGCCTTGGCCAGCACGCGCGTCATGAGATCGCGCTCGGTGACGATACCCAGCAGGGTGCCCAGGGTATCGACAATCAGCACGCTGCCGCAGTTGGCGCGGGTCATGATGCAGGCGGCTTCCCAGATGGATGCCTGCGGGCCCACGCTGACAACGTGTCGCTGGGACATGGATTGGAAAACCGTGCGTTCAGCCATGATTGCGGCCCCTTTCACTTCACTTGCGTCAACGCAGTGCCGCGTTGATCTTGTCCAGCGCCTTCGCCCCTGGGCACAACTGCTGTGCGCCGAGCGCGGCGAGCGGTCTGGCGCTGGTGTTCAGCGCCGTGTGCAGGTCGGTCGCCATCGGGTCGACGTACAGCAGGCCAGTGACCACCTCGCCGCGAGCCTCATGCGCGTTCAGGTAGCTCATGGCGGCGTAGCGGTCGGTGGCGTCGTAATCGGCGTGGAGTTTGCGCAGTCGCAGTACCGAACCGTCATGCTGCTGCACCTCGACCAGCTGCCCGGGCTCGTACCGGGTGGTGATCTCGTCGTGTTGGGTAATGAAATCGATCCGGCTGACGGCGTCGTTGTGCTGACGCACGTAGTCGTAGCTCTTGGTGCTGCCCGAGTGATTGTTGAAAGTCACGCACGGGCTGATGACGTCGATGAACGCGGCACCGCCGTGAGCCATGGCGCCCTTGATCAGCGGCACAAGTTGCTCCTTGTCGCCTGAGAAGCTGCGCGCCACATAGGTTGCGCCCAGTTGCAGCGCGATGCCGACCAGGTCGACCGGACTGTCGTTGTTGATGACGCCCTTTTTGCTCTTGGAACCACGATCCGCGGTGGCCGAAAACTGCCCCTTGGTCAAGCCATAGACACCGTTGTTTTCCACGATATAGGCCATGCACACGCCGCGGCGCATCGCGTTGGCGAACTGCCCCAGGCCGATCGACGCCGAATCACCGTCGCCGGAGACCCCCAGGTACAGCAGGTCTCGGTTGGCCAGGTTGGCTCCGGTCAGAACCGAGGGCATTCGGCCATGGACGGTGTTGAACCCGTGCGAGGCGCCCAGGAAGTAGTCGGGTGTCTTGGAACTGCACCCAATGCCCGAGAGCTTGGCAACGCGGTGCGGTTCGATATCCAGTTCCCAGCAGGCCTGGATGATCGCGGCCGAGATGGAGTCGTGGCCGCAACCGGCGCACAGCGTGGAAATGCGTCCCTCATAGTCGCGTCGCGTATAGCCAACCTTGTTCTCGACCAGCGATGGATGGTGCAACCTCGGCTTGGCGATGTAAGTCATGCGACCTCCTTGCGGCGGGGTTGGCCGGCGGCCTGGAATGCGGTGGGCCGCACAGTCTGGCGGATGGCGTTGGCGATAAAGCGTGCGGTGATGGGCGTGCCGTCGTAATGCAAGACGCGTACCAGGCGCGCCGGATCGACATCCAGTTCATTGATCAGCATGGAGCGCATCTGCGCATCACGGTTCTGCTCCACCACGAACACTTTGTCATGCGATGCGATGAACTGGTTGACCGCTTGCGGGA
>JANYAN010000091.1 GCA_025361305.1 Burkholderiales bacterium | reverse complement strand
AAGACGAGGAAGACATGGCCGCCTGGCTGATGCGCGCCTTGAAGCAGAGTGGCTTCGTGACCGACCACGCGCCGGACGCGAGCACGGCTGAAGACTTCCTGGCCAATGGAATAGCCTACGACGCCATGGTGCTGGACTTGGGCCTGCCGGACAAGCACGGGCTCTCGGTACTGTCGGAAATGCGCAGCCGCGGCAATTCCACACCTGTGCTGATCTTGACGGCGCAGGGCGGTTTGCCCGACCGAGTGCGCGGACTGAATCTGGGAGCGGACGATTATCTGGCTAAGCCGTTTGCGCTCGAGGAGCTTGAGGCCCGCTTGGCCGCGCTTGGTCGGCGTACCCAGGGTCATCGGCACGCGCAACTGCACTGCGGATCGCTCAGCTATTCCGACGAGAACCGTGCTTTCACCTTGGGCGGTGTCCATCTGCAGCTGACGTCGCGCGAGCACGCGGCCCTGTATGCACTGATGGTGCGGCGTGGCGCGCCGGTGCGCAAGTCGCAGATTTACGACAAGGTGTTCCCGCACGAAAGCGGTGCCGGACCCGGTGCCGTCGACCAGGTGCTGCACCGTGTCAGGCGCAAGTTGGCACACAGCGATGTACATGTGGTCACCTTGCGCGGGCTGGGCTACATGCTTGAGGGCCCCACGTCGTCATTTATCTCCGGAACCAGGCATGAGCCCGCCAGCTGAGCGCGCGCAAGCACCGCGACGCTGGGCGGGGATCCGGGTGCAGTTGTTGCTGCTGTTGCTTCCAGGCATGGCCCTGTTGCTGGGCATCGACAGTTGGGTCGATCACGAGTACCGCAGCGCGGCTATCGACACGTCGTATGATGAATCGCTGCTGCGCGTGCTCTCGGCAATCAACAGAAGTGTGCGCATGGACGAAAAAGGCGATGTCGATATGGCCGTGCCGGATGCTGTGCAGTCCATGTTCCTGTCGGGACCGTCGCTTTATAGGGAGCTGCACATGGGCTTGGCGCAGCTGGACAACGCGGGCGCCGCGCTGGCGGAGCGCACGCTGCTTGGAACACACGCCCTGCCCGCGCCGCCTGCCGACGCCGCACCGATACCGCCACGGGCGGGCTTTGAAGCGACGCGCAACAGTCGCATTGTCTTCTACCCAGCCTCGGATCTCGGACACGCCGTGCGGGTTGCGTCCCTGCAGCGTGATGTGCTGGATGCTAGCGGGAAGCGCTACCGCCTTCACCTGCAGGCGGCCGAGAGTACCGAGTGGCGCGTCGAGGCACGCGAGCATTCGGCGCGCCGCGAGGTAGAGCATGACTTGCGCATGCTGGTGGCGGCGGCGCTGATGACTTGGTTCGGTGTCGCATGGGCTCTGCGGCCGCTCAAGCGCTTGCGCGCTTCGCTGAGCGCGCGTCCTGCACATGAAATGCAGCCGCTCGATTCAATCGACGTGCCGAACGAAGTGGCACCGTTGGTCGACGCGGTGAACCACAATATCGAAGTCCGCCAGAAGGCGCTGAGCGAGCAAAGGCGCTTTCTGACGGACGCGGCGCACCAGTTGCGCACGCCGATTGCGATCATGATGACCCAGATTGCCTATGCGATGCGCGAGAAGGAACCCCAGCCGCTACAAGAATCCCTCCAAGCCATCAACGCGCAGCTGGGACGCAGCCAGCGCCTGACCGACCAGTTGCTCGCCATGGCAGATGCGAGCCGGGCCTCGGACGAGGTTGATCCCGCGCCGCTTGTCGACTTGAACGACTTGGCGCACGAGGTAGTGCTGCAATATGTGCCTTTGGCCCGCGCAAAGAACCAGGACCTGGGTTGGGACGACATCCGAGGTGAACAATTTCCGGCCAACGCGTCTGATGGTGTGGCCGCGGCTCCGGTGCGTGCGCGACCGGCCGAGCTGCACGAGGCATTGGCCAATCTACTGGACAATGCAATCAATCACACCCCCGTAAACGGCAGCATCACGGTTGCAGTGCGCATCGAAGACCAGTGGGTGATGGCAGAGGTGACGGACACCGGTCCCGGGATTCCGCCGGAGCGCCGTGAAGCTTCGTTCGAACGGTTCCGACGCGGCGCGCCGAAAGCGGGAACCACCCGTGGCGCCGGACTGGGGCTGGCGATCGCACGCGCCTATGCCCGCCGTAATGGCGGCGACATCGTCCTGGTCGACCCTGCCCAGCAGCGAGCAGGCGTCGGCCTCTGCGCACGGCTCTTGCTGCCGCTGGCCAGCGCGGTTGAAGAGTAGCACGATGAGCGACCGCACTGTTTCAACGAAAGTGACCAAATTGTAATCTGCAGGTCAGCGCGGCGACGCGAACTGACTCCTATATTCAAACCGTGATGCAAAGGGGCATCTCACCGCTCAAAAGCGGCATGTGAGTACCACTGAAGGAGTCTGATTATGTTGATTCGCAAGTACGTCGTCGCCTCAGCGATCGCC
>JANYAN010000337.1 GCA_025361305.1 Burkholderiales bacterium | reverse complement strand
CCCAGCGCCTTGTGCAGCGCCACGTCGCCGGCGGGAAAGGCGTCGGGCCAGCGCAAGGCGCGCATGGCGATGTATTGCGCGGTCCAGTCACCGATGCCCGGCAGTTCGCGCAGCGCCGCCATCGTGGCATTGACGTCGGCGCCGCCGTGCAGCTGGAGTCGTTTGTTCGCCACCGCGCCGGCAATGGAGACGATGGCCGCCTGGCGCTGGCGTACGATGCCCAATTGACCCAGTTCATCACCGCTGGCGGCTGCCAGGGCGACCGGCGAGGGGAACAGGCGCGTGAGCTCGGGCATGGAGGTTTCGATCGGCTCACCGAATCTGTCCACCAGCCGCCGGGCCAGCGTGCGCGCGGCCGCCACCGTAATCTGCTGACCCAGCACAGCGCGCACGGCGAGTTCGAAGCCGCTCATTGTTCCCGGGACGCGCAGCGCGTCGCCTTGCGGAAAACTTTCATGCAGCACTGCGTTGATCGCTGCCGGATCGGCATCCAGGTCCAGCGTCGCACGCAGGCGCCGGATCACCAGTGGCAAGGCTTCGCGCAGAGAATCGCTGACATGCAACACCAGCTGGCAGCGCGCCTGGTCGAATTCGCCCAGCAGCCAGCCCTGGCGCCACTGGCCCGCAGATTCAATGGCGATGGTTCGCCCGATCCGGCCAGCGGCGGCGTCGACAAACTCGACGCCGACGATCGTGCGTTTCTCGAAAAAGCCGAGCATGCCCTGCACATCGTAGGGCGGCCTGTAGCCCAGCTTGACAGTGATGCCCTGGCTGGGCTTGCGCGCGCCCTCGCGGCGCAGCGTGGTGGGGTTGAGCCCGTAGTGTTCGACAAACGCCGCGTTGAAGCGGCGCACGCTCGCGTAGCCGCTGATAAGCGCCACCTGCGTGACCGGCAGATCGGTGTCGGCCAGTAGCTGCTTGGCTGTCAGCAGCCGGCGCGTTTGCAGGTATTGCACCGGCGAGACGCCAAATTGGGCCTCGAAGATGCGGCGGACATGGCGGCTGCTGACGCCCAGGCGGGCGGCCAGTTGCTCGACCGACGGCGGCTCGTCGGTCCAGACCTCTGGCTCGTCGAGCAGGCGCGCTGCCTGGTGCGCCAGGATATAGCTGGCGTCCTGGATTGACCAGGCAACCGAGTTCGGCGCCAGTTCGGGCCGGCAGCGCAGGCATGGCCTGAAGCCGGCGTGCTCGGCCTGTGCGGCGTGGCCGAAGAAGCGGCAGTTCTCGCGCCGGGGCGTACGCACCCTGCACACCGGGCGGCAGTAGATTCCGGTGGACGTGACGCCGGTGAAGAAGCTGCCATCAAAGCGCGCGTCCCGCGCCTTCAGCGCCAGGTAGCATGCATCGGGCTGCAGGGGCGCGGCATCGGTTGTCATGGGTTGCATGATACGCAGCACCCGGGCGATGACTGGCCGTTTTCGGACATGTCCCTTGGGCGGGCCAAGTTACCCCGCGACCTACAATCCGGGCTTTGCGCCTCGCCACGGGCCCCGATCACCCCATGCGGCTTTCAGCCACCATTTTCAAGGCCTACGACATCCGCGGCGTAGTGCCCTCCACCTTGAACGAAGACGTGGCGCATGCGCTGGGGCTGGCTTTCGGCACGGTCGCCCGGGGCGAGGGCGAGACCAGCGTCGCCGTTGGGCGTGATGGGCGCATCAGCGGGCCGTCGCTGTCGGCGGCGCTGATCCGTGGCCTGGCCGAGGCTGGCGTCGACGTCATCGACATCGGGCCGGCCACCACGCCGATGCTTTACTTCGCGGCCAGCACCCTGTGCCGCAGTGGCATCCAGGTGACGGGCAGCCACAACCCGAAGGATTACAACGGCTTCAAGATGGTGCTGGCCGGCCGCGCCATTTATGGCGACGAAATCCAGGCGTTGCGCCGCATGATGGAAGCCGAAAGCTGGCAACTCCCTGCGTCGCAGCAGCAGGGCCGAGTGCGCAACCTGAACCTGTTCGCGGCCTATCGCGACCGCATCGCGCGGGATGTGAAGCTGGCGCGGCCCATGAAGATTGTGATCGACTCTGGCAACGGAATCGCCGGCGCCTCGGCCCCTGCCGTCTTCCGCGCGCTGGGCTGCGAAGTGACCGAACTGTTCAGCCAGGTCGACGGCGAATTCCCCAATCACCACCCCGACCCGAGCAAGCCGGAAAACCTGCGCGACCTGATTGCGGCCCTCAAGGCTGGCGACGCCGAACTCGGTCTGGCTTTCGACGGCGACGGTGACCGGCTGGGCATCGTCACCCGCGGCGGCAACACGATCTACCCCGACCGCCAGCTGATGCTGTTTGCGCGCGATGTGCTCAAACGCGTTCCCGGCGGCACGATCCTGTTTGACGTCAAGTGCACACAGCGCCTGGCGCCGGCGATTCGCGAAGCAGGCGGCGTGCCGCTGATGTACAAGACCGGGCATTCGCTGATCAAGGCCAGGATGAAGGAAATCGGCTCGCCATTGGGCGGCGAGATGAGCGGCCACATGTTCTTTCAGGAACGCTGGTTTGGTTTCGACGACGGCACATACGCCGGCGCCCGGTTGCTGGAGATTCTCTCGCGCGAGGCCGATCCAGGCGCTGTACTCGATGCGTTGCCCGCCAGCTTCTCGACGCCCGAACTGAACGTACGCTGCGCCGAGGGCGAGGCACACACCGTTGTCGAGCAACTTGTGGCCAAGGCCGATTTCGCCGCGCCGGCCCAGGTGTCCACGATCGACGGACTGCGGGTTGACTGGCCGGACGGCTTTGGGCTGGTACGCGGCTCCAACACCACCCCCGTGCTGGTGCTGCGCTTCGAAGGCCAGACCGAAGCGGCGCTGCACCGCATCGAAGCACAGATGCTTGCGCTGCTGCGTACCGTCAAGCCCGATGCCGTCGTGGGCGAGGCGGCGCATTGATGCGCAGACGCCTTGTCATGCCGGACTTGATCCGGCATCCATGGATTGCGGATCGAGCCCGCAATGGCAACGTTTGAAGATCCTCATCGTCAAGCTGTCGTCGCTGGGCGACGTGGTCCACGCAATGCCGGCAGTGCAGGACATCCGCGCAGCTTTGCCCGAGGCTCAGATCGATTGGGTCGTCGAGCGTGCCTTCGCGCCACTGGTGCAGCGCTGCGAGGGTATCGGCCGGGTCATCCCCTGCGACCAGCGGCGCTGGCGCTACGCGGTGTTTTCGTCCAGCACACGCCAGGAATGGCGCACTTTCCGGGCCGAACTGGGAGCGTACGGCTACGACGCGGTCATCGACCTGCAGGGATTGACCAAATCGGCGCTCGTCGCGTGGCTGGCGCAATGCGTGCCCGGCGGACACAAATACGCCCTGGCCAACCAGACCGAGGGCGCTGCATGGGAGGCCCCCACCCGCTGGGTCGCCGATCGCGCGGTGCCTATCGAGCCGCACGTCCACGCTGTGGCCCGCTCGCGCGAGTTGTGCGCGCGGGCGCTGGGTTACCGGTTGCCTGCCCATCAGCGTTACGGTCTCACAGCCCGCATGGATGGCGTGCGGGACGCGGCGCAAACTGTGGCCTTCGTGCATGGCACCTCCCGCGAAGACAAGTTCTGGCCCGAGGAATACTGGCTTGCGCTGGGTCAGCAGCTGATCGGCGCCGGCCTGGCCGTGGGCCTGCCGCACGGCAGCGATGCTGAGCAAGCTCGCAGCGAGCGCATTGCACTGGCGCTAGGCCCGCACGCACGGGTCTGGCCCAGGCTTGATCTGGGCGCGTTGACCGACCGCCTGTCCGGGTGCGCCGGTGTTGTGGGCGTCGACAGCGGGCTGAGCCACATCGCCGTCGCGCTGGATCTGCCGCATGTCCAGATCTACAACTTCGACACCGCGTGGCGCACCGGGCCGGTAGGCTGCGCCAGGCAGCTCAGTGTGTGTGCACAGCCCACCCCCACGGTGGAAGCCGTCTGGCAGGCCTGGCAGCAGGTGAGGGCGGCGCAGTGATCCGGGCGCTCTATTCGCTGCTGATGACGGCACTGCAGCCGTTCCTGCGGCGCAAGCTGCGACGCCGCGGTGCGGCGGAGCCGGGTTACCTCGACTACGTGCCCGAGCGTTTCGGCCGCTATGAGAAGTCCAGCGAGCCGGGTCGGCTCTGGATTCACGGTGTGTCGCTGGGTGAAACCCGTGCGGCCGCCATTCTGGTCGCTCAACTGCGCCAGGAGCGGCCGGGCTTGCGCATCCTGCTGACGCACGGCACCGCGACGGGCCGCGCCGAGGGCGAAAAATTGCTGCAGCCCGGTGACGCCCAAGCGTGGTTGCCGTGGGATACGCCACGGGGAGTGCGGAGTTTCCTGAAGCAGTACAAGCCCTGCATGGGCGTGTTACTGGAGACTGAACTTTGGCCCAACCTGGCGGCAGCGTGTCGCGACAAGCGTGTGCCACTGGTGCTTGCCAATGCGCGGCTGAGCGAGAAGTCGTTGCGGCGCTCGCTGCGTCTGTCCATGTTGTCGCGGCCGGCATTCGCGTCGCTCTCGGCAGTCTGGGCGCAGACAGAGGGCGATGCACAGCGGCTGAGGCAAGCCGGAGCCACGGTGCAGGGAGTCTTCGGTAACCTCAAGTTCGATGCATCGCCGAACCCTGAGCAACTGGCACAAGGCAAGGCGTGGCGCGACGTGCTGGGCCGGCCGGTACTGATGTTCGCCAGTTCGCGCGAGGGCGAGGAAGCAGTCTTCCTGCGTGCCATTCACGAGCATCGGGCACGGGCTATTCATCTACCGCAGTGGCTGATCGTGCCGCGGCACCCTCAGCGCTTCGATGAAGTCGCCGCGCTGGCTGCCGGCCAGGGGTTCAGCGTCTCACGGCGCAGCAGCTGGGGCGCAGTGCCGCTGCCAGCCGACATCTGGATCGGAGATTCGCTGGGTGAGATGTCGCTCTACTACGGGATGGCCGACGCCGCGTTGCTCGGCGGCAGTTTCGAGCCGCTGGGCGGCCAGAACCTGATCGAGGCAGCGGCCTGCGGCTGCCCGGTGGTGATGGGGCCACACACCTTCAATTTTGCCGAGGCGGCAGACCTGGCTCTGGCTGCCGGTGCGGCGATCCGTGTTCCGTCGCTCGATGAAGGCGTGCAGGCTGCGCTTGGCTTGCTGGCCGAGCCGGCGCGGCACCGAATGGCCGTTGTGGCGGCAGCGGACTTCGCCGGTGCGCATCGTGGCGCTGCCGCCAGGACGGCGGCAGCGGTATTGGCGCTCATTGGCCGATAGCGGCGTGGTGCCGCCGTCGCTGCGTCAGCCGCCGGCCGCCAGCAACCCGTTCAACCGCGTCAGGTCGTCAGGCATCAGCGTCCCGTTGGCCTGCCGCAGCTTCAGTAGCCCAAGCAGCACGTTGTAGCGTGCCTGGGCCAGGTCGCGCTTGGTCTGGTACAGCTGGCTCTGTGAATTGAGCACGTCGATGTTGATGCGCACACCTACCTGGTAGCCCAGTTGATTGGCCTCCAGCGCGCTTTGGCTCGAGGCTTCAGCTGCCTCCAGCGCCCGCACCTGGCCCTGGCCCGAGACAACGCCGAAATACGCCGTTCGTACGCCCTGGCCCACGCTGCGGCGGGCGAAGTCCAGGTCGGCCTGGGCCTTGTCTTCCAGCAACAGGGTTTCGCGGATGCGGTTCTGGGTGGCGAAGCCGGCAAACAGCGGCAGATTGAAAGACAGGCCCACGGTAGTCAGTGTGCTGCGTGAATCCAGCGGCGAACTGGCGCTGCCGTTGATGTTGCGGATGACGTTGTAGCTGGCCGTCAGGTCCAGCGTGGGCTTGTGCCCGGCCCTGGCTTTTTCGGTCTCGAGCTTGGCCACATCCAGGCCGGCCCGGGCTGTCACGATCGATGGGCTGGCCGCCTCGGCCTGCGACACCCAGGCCTCGGGGTCGGCCGGCTGCGGTGCGGTCAGTACCAGCGGCACGGCCAGAGGGTCGGGCAGCACGTTGCTTTTGCCGGCCAGGGTATCGAGCGCCAGCTTCTTCACGCGCAGGTCGTTCTCGGCCTGAATTTCCTGGGCGATCACAAGGTCGTAGCGTGCCTGGGCCTCGCGTGTGTCGGTGATCGTCGACGTGCCGACTTCGAAATTGCGTTTGGCCGACGCCAGCTGTTCGGCCACGGCGGCCTTCTGGGCCTGCACGAAGGCCAGCGTGTCCTTGGCAGCGAGCACGTCGAAATAGGCCTGGCTGACACGCATGATCAAGTCCTGCCCGGCTGAGTTCAGCTGGGCTTCGGACTGCACCAGCGCCACCTGCGCTTGCTGATAGTTTGCGTAGTTGAGGGGGCGGTAAAGCGGTTGCGATGCGCTCACCGTGGCCGTGGGCACCGCAAAGCCCCGGTCGACGGTCGGGTTGTCGAGTGTGAACTGAGAGCGGCTGACGGCCGCTGCCAGATTGGCGCTGGGCAGCAGGCCTGCCCTGGCCTGTTCTGCCTTGTACAGGTTGGCGTCGTACTGCGCCTTGGCCGACTGAAAGCTCGCGTCGTACGCACGCGCGGCGTCGTAGACCGCCAGCAGGCTTTCCGCGCGCGCCACGGGCGCGAACGTTGCACCCAGGGCCAGCGACAGGGGGAGAAGCCGCAACAATTTCATGGTCCGTCCTTGCGTGTGTTTATGTTGTTCCGCCAACCGCGTTCAATAGCGCGGCACCGAGCCATCGCGTTCGCGCGCCCAGGCGTCGATGCCGCCGGCGATATTGGCCACATGGTCGAAGCCCTTGCTGGCCAGGTAGCTTGCCACCTGCTGGCTGCGGCCGCCATGGTGACACAGGCAAGCCACGGGTTGCGCCGGGTCCAGCTCGGCCAGGCGGGCCGGGACCTGGTTCATCGGAATGGCCACCAGCGTGAAACCGTCGGCTCCTACGCTGGCGGTCTGCAACTCCCAGGGTTCGCGGACATCCAGCACCACGGCCGCGGGGCCGGCGGTCTTGCCCGAAAACCACGGGCCGAGTTCAGTCGGCCTGATCTGGTCGATCATGAATCCCGGTCCCCTAGAAATTGAACCTGGATGGCTCCGGGAAATTCGCCAGCCGCGGCGCAACGGTGTCCCAGGGTTGCGCGGTCGCATAGCTGGCCTCGCCGGTACGGGTAACAAAAGTGGCACGCATCATCGGCTCGAAACCCACGATGGCTGCCAGCCGCCCGCCGACCTTGAGCTGCCCCAGCAGGGCCTGGGGTATTTCGGCCACCGAACCGCTGAGCACAATGACGTCGAACGGCCCCTGCGCTGACAGGCCAGCGGCGCCGTCGGCCTGCAGCACTTGCGCATTGAGCACGCCAGCGCGCTGCAGGTTGGCCCGTGCCATGGCTGCCAGCTCGGGGTGAGTCTCCAGCGTGATCACCTGCTGGGCACAATGGGCCAGCAGCGCCGCCATGTAGCCCGAGCCGGCACCGACCTCGAGCACTTTCTCATGCGGTTGGGCATTGATTTCCTGCAGCATCCGGGCCTCGACCCTGGGCGCCAGCATGCAATGCCCCTGCTGCATCGCCTCGTCGCTGCTGCCCAGCAAGGGGATGGCCATGTCGACGAAGGCCAGCGCCTTGTGCGCCAGCGGCACGAACTCTTCACGCTTGACGACAGATAGCAGGGCCAGCACTTTGGTGTCGAGCACGTCCCACGGACGGATCTGCTGCTCGATCATGTTGAAACGGGCGTGTTCGAGGTTTGCGGGGGCATTCATGCG
>JANYAN010000062.1 GCA_025361305.1 Burkholderiales bacterium | reverse complement strand
TTCATCTTTGCGGCTCACGAAGACTTCGGCATCTCACCACTGGAGGCGCAAGCCTGCGGAACCCCGGTGATCGCCTACGGTGTCGGTGGGTCCCTGGATACGGTGGTACCGCCCGGCCGTGCCACCCCTCCTACCGGACTGTTCTTCGGGCAGCAGACCGCCGAGTCCCTGGTGCAGGCAGTCGAGACGTTTGAAGCGAACGCCGGGCAATTCGACCCGCTGGCCTGCCGCCAATGGGCTGAATCATTCAGCGAGGAGCGATTCCTGCGCGAGTTTTCTGCCATTGCGCAGCGCGCGCGGGACCTTTGGGCGCGCGACCCTGACAACCTTGAGTCGGCATTCTTCGCCGATGACTGAACCTGCAGCCCTGACACCCGAGTCAGGCGCGGCGACCGCTCGCCTGGGCATGTGCCTGGTCTGCGTGGCGCTGCCGTGGATCAATTCGATCGAGCTCGGGCCGTCGACCAGCATGGCGCCATGGCTCATTGCCGCGGCGTGCACAGCAACGATGTGGTGGACGCTGGGGTCGCTGCGGATACCCGCCGTCGTGGCGGTCGGCTTGCTGCTGATGGTCCTGGCGATCGTCGCGCGGCCGGGCGGGTTGACACCCGAGGCGGTGATCGCGGCGGGCGCGTGCCTCATCGTGGCAGCTTGCGCCGGTCTCACGGCCGGTGCGCGCCAGCCGGTCGGCCTGGCCTCGTGGGTGGCCGGGGCATGGATGGGCGCGGCTTTGCTCAGCTGCGTCATCGCGCTGTGCCAGTACTTCGATGTCGCCGACCATTTCGCCCCGTTCATGAGCGTGCCCTCCGTCCCGGAGGCCTTCGGCAACCTGCGCCAGCGCAATCAATTCGCGTCGCTCACGGCGATCGGCATGGTCGCTCTGCTGTGGTTCACCGCGCGGCGCCTGAATACGCGGTACGCGGTCCCAGTCGCCGTGCTGCTGGCCATTGGCAACGCGGCATCGGCTTCGCGCACCGGCGCCGTGCAGTTGATCATGGTGACGGTCTTTGTGCTCGTCTGGTCGGGCCCGCTGGTCAAGCGTCAGGCGCTGGTCTGTGCGGTGGCCCTGCTGGCCTACCTGGGCGCGTCCCTGGCGCTGCCAGTGTTGCAGGAGGCCTGGTCAGGCGCGCCTGGCAGCAGCGTGCTACAGCGCTTCGTCGCGGATCTGGGGTGCAGCAGCCGCCGCGTGCTCTGGTGGAACGTGCTCGAACTGATGGGCCAGAAACCCTGGCTGGGCTTGGGCTGGGGCGAACTGGACTACGCGCACTACGGCCACTTGTATTCCGGTGCGCGCTTTTGCGACATTCTCGACAATGCCCACAACCTGCCATTGCACTTGGCGGTGGAGCTTGGCCTGCCGGTGGCGGCCGTTCTGTGCGGCGGCCTTGCGTGGATGATTCTCGCCGGCGCCCCGTGGCGCGAGCGTGACCCGCTGCGACAGATGGCCTGGAGCGTGCTGGCGGTCATCCTGGCGCACAGCATGGTGGAATATCCGCTCTGGTATGGGCCGTTCCAGATGGCCTTTGGGCTGAGTCTCGGCATGCTGGCCATGGCGCCGGCGGTTTCAGCCCCGGTCTCGCATCAGGCGCTCGTGGTCAGTCGAGGGGCTGCGGCTGCATTCATGGCGGCCATTGCGTTCGCAACCTGGGACTACCACCGGATCAGCCAGATCTACATGCCCGCCGAGGCGCGCAGTGCCGTCTACCGCGAAGACACGCTGGACAAGATCCGGCCGTCCTGGCTGTTCCGCGACCAGGTCATGTTTGCCGAGCTGACGATGAACAATGTGTCAGCGGAAAACGCCCAGTCGCTGCACGACATTGCGGCCGAATTGTTGCACTACTCGCCGGAACCCAAAGTGGTTGAAAAATTGCTCGATAGCGCAACGCTGCTGGGCCGCGGCGACGAGGCGCAGCAGCAACGGGCGCGCTTTCACGCCGCCTTTCCTGTGGAGTACGCAGCCTGGCTGGAAACCCACGGTGAGGCCGCGCCACCGGTCCGTTAGGTCACCGCGTCGCTCATGTAACTGCCCGACTTGCCGCCATGCTTCTCCAGAAGCCGCACTTGGGTGATGGTCATGCCCCGATCGACCGCCTTGCACATGTCATAGATGGTCAGGAGGGCGACCTGGACGGCGGTGAGGGCTTCCATTTCCACTCCGGTGGGCCCCACCGTCTCGACAGTCGCGGTGCAGACCACGGCGGCCACGCCATCGAAGGTGCCGGTGTCGAATTCCAGGGCCACGCGGGTCAGCGCCAGCGGGTGGCACAGCGGGATCAGGTCGCTGGTCTTCTTGGCCGCCTGAATGCCGGCAATGCGGGCGATGCCCAGCACATCGCCCTTGCGCGCCGTCCCCGCCTCGACGATGGCCAGGGTGGCGGGTAGCATCTCGATGCGGCCGCCGGCCACTGCGGTACGGTGGGTATCGGCCTTGCCCGCCACATCGACCATATGGGCCTGCCCGTGGCTGTCGAAGTGCGTCAGGTTTGGCATGATCGGGTGCAAAGGAAATGTAAGGGCCGTTTACGGCGGGTTCACTTTCTTCCAGCATGATACGGGCATGACTCATTGGCAAGCCAGGCTGTGGGCCTCTGGCATCCATCTGGCCATCAGCGTGACGGTCGCGACGCTGGCGGCCCTGCTGGTGTTCGGCTGGTGGTATCCGTATCCGTACCGCGAGATTTCCGGAGGCCGGGAGCTGTTCCTGATCCTGGTCACCGTCGACGTCCTCATGGGTCCGCTGATCACGCTGACCATCTTCAACCTAGGCAAGTCGCGACGCGAACTGGGGCTTGACCTCGCTGTCATCGGACTGCTCCAGCTGGCCGCCCTGGGCTATGGGCTGTGGACCGTCGCGGTAGCGCGGCCGGTCCACCTGGTGTTCGAGATCGACCGGTTCCGCGTCGTCCACGCCGTCGATGTTCCAGACCAGCTGCTGGAACTGGCGCCGCGGGGCCTTGAGGCCATGCCCTGGACGGGTCCGACGCTGCTAGGGACGCGGCCCTTCCGCAGCGACCAGGAGAAGTTCGAGGCCACCATGGCGGCCTTGCAGGGCGTTGCCATCGGAGCCCGCCCCGACCTGTGGCAGCCCTATGAGCTGACCAGGGCGCAGGTCTTGCGCGTGGGCCGGCCGGCTGATCAGCTCAAATCCCGTTTCCCCGCCCGGGCCGCCGAGATCGACGCCGTCCTCGCGTCCGTCGGGCGTGGAGCGCCAACGGCGTCTTATGTTCCGTTGGTTGGGCGAAAGAGCTTCTGGACCGTGTTTGTCGATCCGGTTACTGCGAACGTGATGACTTTCATGCCGCTGGACTCATTTTGAAGCGCGTCAATTTGCCTCTGTTTCGCCTTGTTCCGCTGCGCCGGGCATTGGGCGCATTCTTGCTGGTCGCGCTGCCGCTCATGATGACTCCGGCTACAGCCCAGTTGCCCACGCTTGGCGACACTAGCGAGATGGATTCGCGGTCCGAGCGCCGCCTGGGCGAACAGATCGCACGCGAGCTGTACCGAGACCCTGACTACCTGGACGATCCGGTCCTGGACGAATACGTGCTGGGCATCTGGCAGCGGCTGCTTGCCGCGGCCCGTACTCGCGGCGAACTGACGGCCGAACTGGACGAGCGATTTGCCTGGCAGGTATTGCTGGGCAAGGACCGCGTGATCAACGCCTTCGCCTTGCCCGGTGGCTGGCTCGGCCTGCAGCTGGGCCTGCTGGGCGTGACAACAAGCGCGGATGAACTTGCTTCGGTGCTGGCGCACGAGCTGAGCCATGTCACGCAGCGCCATATCTCGCGGTTGATGACCCAGGAAAGGCGACAGATGCCCTTGCTCATTGCAGCCATGATCCTGGGCGCGCTGGCAGCAGGGAAGAACCCCGACGCGGGCAGCGCGGTGGTGGCAAGTGGTCAGGCGCTGGCGATGCAGACTCAGCTGAACTTCTCGCGCGACATGGAGCGAGAGGCGGACCGCATCGGCTACGGTGTCATGACCCAGGCCGGATTCGATCCCCAGGGCTTCGTCACGATGTTCGACAAGTTGCAGCAGGCGGCCCGTCTGAACGACAACGGCAGTTTTCCTTACCTTCGCACCCACCCGATGACGACCGAACGGATCGCTGACATGCAGGCTCGTCACCAGCTTGTCGATCGGAGCGCGACCCCGGTGGTGCCAGACATGGTGCATGCGTTGATGGCGGCGCGCTCGCGGGTCATCTCCAACCCGGGTGTAGACGGGCTGCGCGGATTCGTCGCCCAGGCGCAGCAAGATAGCGTGGGCGCATTGCCGCCGGTGCGGCGGGCCGCGGTCCTTTACTCTGGCGCACTGGCCAGCTCCCGGTTGCGTGAACCTGCGCCAGCCGCAAAACTGCTCGAACAGCTCCGTGCCGTGACCGCGCCTGAGCCGGGCGCCGCTCGCGTTGCCAACCTGCTGGCCGGGGAGATCGCG
>JANYAN010000332.1 GCA_025361305.1 Burkholderiales bacterium | reverse complement strand
CGTCAGTCTGCGAGACGTGTCCCTGCTGGATGTCGTGCCACAGGTGCTCCAAGCCCTGGGCGATGCTCTCCCCCTTGGTCTCCAGCGCCTTGCGTTGCGCTTCGGGGTTGAGCGCAAGGTAGTTCGACGGCGATGCCGCATCGACCCACTGCTGCACGGCAAACCGGATGCGCTGGCGCGTCTTTTCATCCGCCTGCACCTCGTCGGCCAACTGAAGCAGGGTGCGCGCGTTGAGCAGATACATGCCGGCAAGGTAGGCGGAGGTCGGACTGGTGAGCCAGTCCTGTGCGGCGAAGCGCCGATCCGCAGGCGCCGCAGCCTCTTTGCCTGGCGCCGCAACCCCGTTCCACAGCTCGGCGGCTTCGCGCATATAGCGGGCCTGCAGTTCAGGTAAAGCGCCGCTCGGCAGCTCGAGTCCTGTGACACCTTTCAGGGCCTTGGCCCAGTCGGCAGCAAACTGTTGGGCGGATTGGGGTGCAAAAGCACCCAAGCCGGAAGCGGCTGTGTTCATGTATTTCCTCGTTTTGGGCGCGTCGATGACGGGTCGACCGCAAGGTATTTTGACGACCGCAAGGCATTGCTTGCGCGTTAACCCCATTATCCAAGTCACCCTTGCGCGGAGCTGAACGGCCCTGCGCAATCAACGGCACGATCGTCCGATTCAATGCACCTCATTCCGATTGCCTGGCTCTATGTCGCGCTGATGATGGCGGTGGCCGAAGCCGTTCACCCGCAAGGCAGCGTGTTGGGTGCGCTGGTGACGTTCTTGCTCTACGGGCTCGGACCCGTGGCACTCGTCGTGTACCTGCTCGCCACGCCGGCCCGGCGCCGAGCGCGCAGGGCGGCCGCCGAGGCGGAAAACGCCGTGGCCAGTGCGGCCTCAGAACCGCAACCAGATGCTCGCAGCGAGTCGACCGGAGGGCGCGTCGCGCCGGTACGAAAAGAACTTTGACGGGTTGCTCCAGGTACACCAGCCCTGACTGCCGTCGTTGCCGTACACGGCATCGACGGCGGCCGCGCCAAGGCGGTGGCGTGCGAGCCAGGCAAGGTCCGCAAGCCACTTCGGCACGGCTGGCGTTGCGGGCGCGAGAACGGGCGTGAATCCTGGTGCGGCGTTCGCCGTTGCCCCGAAAGCTTCGAGCACATCGAACCCGACCTCGAAGGCCCGCGGCCCGATCGCCGGCCCCAGCCACGCCAGCACATCGCTCGGAGCGCAGCGTCCGGCCACGCACAGTGCCGACAGCGCGGCCTCGAGCACGCCGCCCGCCAGGCCGCGCCAGCCGGCATGCACCGCGGCCACGGCCAGTCCCTGGCGTGTCGACAGGAGTACCGGCAGGCAGTCGGCGACCTGCACGCTGCAGGCCAGTCCGGGCACGGTGGTCACGGCGGCGTCGGCCTCGAACGCGCCGGCGGCGGTCGGACCGACGAGATGAACGACGCGCGCGCCATGCACCTGGGACAGCCAGACTGGAATCGCTTCGCAGCGCTGCGCATGACGCGCCTGGTTGACCGACACGCACTGCGCGTCGTCGCCGATGCCCTCACGAAGGTTGAGGCTTGCGAACGGGCCACAGCTGACGCCGCCGCCGCGCGTACTCATCAGCGCACCGACGGCTGTGGGCGCTGGCCAGTCGGGCCGTATCCAAAAGTCATTTGTCCGCATCGCGGATCCGCTTCAGGCTTCAGCGTCGGGGCAGGCAGAGGGCTGTGTGCTCTGAAATGCCGGCAGCGCCATGCAGGCCTCGAAGATGCGCATGACCGTCGGCATGGGGTCGAGCTGGCAATCAAAGCGCTGCGCATTGAAGATCTGCGGCACCAGCACGCAATCGGCCAGCGTCGTTGCGTCACCGTGGCAAAAGCGTCCCGTCTTCGGTTCGCTTGCCAGTCGCCGCTCGACCGCCGCCAAGCCCAACTCGACCCAGTGACGGTACCAAGCATTCTTGGCCTCTTCGCCGACCTTCAGGTCACGCATCAGATAGCGCAGCACGCGCAGGTTGTTCAGCGGATGAATTTCGCAGGCGATGTCGAGCGCCAGCGAGCGAATTCGCGCCCGGTCCAGCGCCGTGCCGGGCAGCAGCGGCGGCTCGGGATGCAACTCATCGAGGTATTCAATGATGGCCAGCGATTGCCCGATGCGCGCCGCACCGTCCATCAGTTGCGGCACGAGCTGCGTTGCCGACACGCTGGCATAGCCGGCACCGAGCTGCTCGTTCTTGACAAGGTGGACGCTGCGGTAGTCGTAGGGCAGCCCCTTGAGCGCGAGTGCGATGCGCACGCGAAATGACGCCGATGAGCGGTAGTAGCTGTAGAGCTCCATCGCCGTTGCCTCACGCCTGGATGCGCAGCTTCAGTACTTGCAGGCCCCCTATACGGGCCTCGAGCACGTCACCGGACACCACCGCGGCGACGCCTTCGGGCGTACCGGTGTAGACAAGGTCACCGGGCGCCAGCGTCCACGCCGCGGACAAGTGCTCGATGATCTCGGCCACGCTCCAGATCATGCGGTCGATGCGGCTGGCCTGCCGAGGCACGCCGTTGACTTGCAGATCGATCGTGGCAGTGTAAATGTCGGTGACCTCGCTGGCCGGCGTGATCGGTCCGATGGGGGCCGAAGCATCGAAACCCTTGCC
>JANYAN010000006.1 GCA_025361305.1 Burkholderiales bacterium | reverse complement strand
TCGTCACGGGAGTGGCCGCACGACGCGCAAGTGCTGACGGCGCGAGTGAGTAGCAGGAAGTCCATACAGGCGTCGCGTGGTCGGGACGCCTGCGGAGCCGGATCCCCCGAGCGCAAACAACCGACAGGACACCCATGAATGCCATCAAGGCGGCTCAAAAGCTCATTGAGAGCAATCCTGACGATCCCGAAGCAAAGGTGCTGGCCAATCTTGTGCTTGCGCTGGAGGATGAGTCATCGTTCTCGCTCGGTGACCTGTATCGGCTAGGCGAGGGTCGGTTCGAGCTGGCGATCCGGATCCTTGAGGAGTGGCGGATCGATCGCTACTACGCCGGCAAGGCAAAGCTGTTCGATCTATCGTGGCAGGTGCGCGATATGCGGGGCGGGGGCGCGCCAACGTCTTGACCGCAAGGCGAGTGCATCACATCCGGCGGCCATGTTCAGCGCCTGCTGTCGAGTTTGCGCCCGACCATTGCGCACATCGGGCAGAGCGCGCGGTCAGCGCGGTGGCCCTGTTCTGGAAGCCTCTGCTTCCATGCCGACGGGCCAATAGCGATTTCAAGTTGCATATTGCGCTGGTAGCAGTGCAGACGTTCGGTGGGCCGTGCGCCGCGCAAGTCGGTCGCAGTCAGCTGCGCCCGCGCGTTGCGTTATGCACTGTCCAAATGCACTGGATGGCGAACCGGCCGTGGACAGGCGCAGATTTTCGGCCTCGACAAGCCGTTCGCCGCAAATTGAGGGCGAACGCACTCCCTGATAACCCCGAATTAATTCCCGGTTCGGCTTTCAATATTCCCTGCTCTGCGCAAGCAGCGAGGAGTCATTGAATGCGCTAAGTCTGCGCCGACGCTGGAATTTCTGCGCATTGGCGCGCCAGGAGAACGCCAAGAATGCCGAAATACCCTGCTATCTTCCCTGTTAGCAGGGAATTCCCCTCTGAGAGCGGTTCGGTGGTGTCTGTGCCCACCGCCACAAACACCAAGCGCGATGCGGGTTTTCACCCCGTCTCTCTTTTTTACTCCCCTTTCTACCCCAGTTTTTAAAGGTAAAACGAAAGGCGATTACGCAGTACTTGACGGACGATTAAAGGGCCGTCAAGTCATGCGTAATCGCCAAAGTGATCGACGGGCTACCGCCGAATCGCGCCGCCTATCATTTTTTTCAGGGCGATCGCGGCAGCCGCGGACCCTGTCGGCTGGCCTGGTCACGTTTCCGTCCATTCGGTCACTTCTGCAGTGTCGCTTCCTCGACGATCACCTTGTATGAATAGCCAGCACCGAAATCCTTGTTGGTGCGCACCACGCCCTGGACCGTCACTACGTCCCCGACCTTGGCTTGGTGGTTCGTCGTGACCGTCACGTCGTTCGTCTGGTCGGCGGCGGAGCCGGAGCCGTCACGCAAGTGAATCCAGTTCTTGCCCATGACCTGCGCGCTGTACTTGACAATCTGGCCGCGGATTACGACCGTCTGATCCTTCAAGTCGGCGGATTTGCCCATGATGTCGGCCACCGTGTGCGCGTTGGCACCGCTTGCCTTGGGCACGTGAATGTCGCCGACATCCGACGCCTTGGGAACGGCCGCGTGGACCGCAGCGACCTCGGCTTCGGTCGTACTGCCCTGGCTGATGGCGCGCGTTCCGAAAACGATCGTTTCGAACGTCCTCTGCAGCCCTTTGCTCTCGAAGTTATCCATAACCAAGGCGTTTTCGATCGTCACCTGGTCGCCCGTTTTCACGGTGGTCTTGGCAACGGCCGCCCAGGTCTCTCCCTGCTCCGTCTTCAGGCGCAAGTAGGTATAACTCTCGACCTCCTTGACCTCCAGGACCACACCTGTGACCACGTCGCCCGCGGGTGCCTGCGACAGCACCGGGGCAGCGCTTGCTTGGGCGGCATGCGCCGCCGGCGCGAATATCAGGAATACGGTGCTCGCCACGGCGGTGACCAGCGTGGAACAAAACGTCTGTGCCATTTTTCGCCTCATGTTGTTGAGTGAATGTCCTTGGAAGTCGCTGCCAGATAGCAGAGTTCAAATCAGAAAATATCGGAAGCCCGATTGCCGGTTGACTAGTAAGTGCTCGGCGCGTGATCGTGGCCGTGGCACATGAGGTTGCAGCTCCCACCCGATCCCACTTGCGTGTAACTGGGCGGCGTGGCCGGCGTCGCCGGCCTGGACTGGACGACCGCAGCTCCGACGGCGTCAAACAGCATGAAGTTGATCAGGTGCGGCTGCAGGCGCGAACCGTGCGAATCATGGCAGGCGGCGCAGGACGTCGTATTGATCGGGAATGTCGCATTGGTCAGATGCCGTGCATGCGGAAACTTCCCCGGAGTGTCAAAAGTCAGTGCATTGCGGTCGTGGCACTTGTAGCACAGGGCGAAGTTCTGCGGCGACTCCACCACGGTGCTTTCGGCACGGTATTCGCGCTCGAGAATCGGAGCGTACGCTGAGCCGTGCGATCCTGCCGGGTTCGTACCGCCGGGCGTCCACGCATCACTGTTGTGGCAACTGATGCACCCGACCTGACTAGTGGCCGTGTAGCCCGGCAACAGATTCTGGATGGTCTGATTCTTTCCGATCGCGGCAACCGGATGATAGGACGGGTTCACCGGATCGAACTGGAGTCGCGCGTTGCGGATGTTGTCTTGTCGACGGATGCCGGCGGTGGTCGCGGAGCTCAAACCGTGGCATTTGTAGCAAACCTCCTGCTCGAAACTTGCCGCAGTGACCAGCCCACCGCTCTGATTGATGCCGCGGACCCCCTTCAATGGGCCGGAAACGTTGGGCACGGTGGCCGTGGTGGCATCGGCTGCGTGGGAGTTGTGACAGTCTGAGCAGGCGACGTGGCGCGCCATCGTTGCCGCGTTCTCTTTGGGCGTGTGGGTCCACTCGCCGTTCTCGATGGGATGGCGCGAGAACTTCGAGAATTCGGCGTCGATGTTGCGGGTGGCTGCAGTGCCGGCGTGACAAACAGTGCAATTGGCAGTTTCTCCGGTTTGTGCCAGCAATGACTTGTCATGGCCCGCCGCATGCGGGCGATGGCAATTGAGGCAGGCGTTTTCAGCCACCGTAGGGTAGCCATCTGCGGGCCAGGGATTCGTGCCCGCGCCGTTCCAGGTGGCAGGCGAACTGGCGTGGAGGGTGCCCGTCCATCCATTCGGCTTATGGCACGCCGTGCACAGCGCACCATAGCGCGGATCCATGCGCAAGAAGTTGGGAACCTCCACATGGGCGTCATGGCAACTGGTGCATTGAAGTGCGCCGCTGGAATCCAGATGCAGCGTTTTCGGCGCACCCAGCGGATCCACGAGCTCGCCGCGCGTCGCAGCCAATGCACTGTTGTAGACAAAGGAGAGCGGGTGATCCGCGGACAGGTTGGTGCCTATGACTGCCTTGCCGGTCAGTATTCCGAGCGTCGGCTGAACACCAGCGGGGGCGAGCCGCAGCGTTCCCATGGCCAGTGTGCCGTCATGGCACGACAGGCACAAGCGCGAGCTGCCGGTGGGCTGCTGAACCTGCGCCTTGAGTGTTGTGCTGGTGTAAAGCGTATAGGTTGCGCCCGAGAGTGCCCGGTTCCACAGCGGCGTCTGCGGCAGGCCGTTGTGTGGTGTATGGCAAAACACGCACAGGCCGGTCGCTTCCGGGGCTTTGAAGGTGCCCGGACCGGTTGGTGTGAGATTGTGTTTGGTGTTGGCGATTGTGCCTACGGCCCCGGCCAGATTCGCCCAGCCGATCAATCCTGCAGCGAGCAGGCCAAGCAACAGTTGGGCAAGCAGGCTGGCCAGCCACTTCGGCCAACGATCCATGGCCGGGACATTGGTCATTTTGTCTGTTCCTTTGCGGTGGCGATGGCACCCAGAAAGACCTGAACGCGCCGGTTGTAGGCGTCGGCCACATACAGCTTGTCGTCCGGCGAAATGAAGATGCCGCCGGGCAGCGAGAACTCGCCAGGCCCTGTGCCG
>JANYAN010000324.1 GCA_025361305.1 Burkholderiales bacterium | reverse complement strand
CAACCGCCGCGCCGCCGCGCGCCATACCCGGCACCACCCCTTTCGATGGCAACCAGGCCATCAAGGGTTATGCCCTGAACAAGATGTGCTTTTCGTTCAACAGCGCCGCAAACCGAGAACTGTTCCGGGCCGACGAAATCGCCTACATGCTGGGTTACGGCCTGAATGCCGAGCAGTCTGCCGCCATCCGCAAGCGCGATGTCCTGGGCCTGCTGGCGGCCGGCGGCAACGTCTACTACCTGGCCAAGTTCGCGGGCATCCTGGGCCTGGACGTGCAGGATCTAGGCGCCGCCCAGACCGGCATGACGAAGGACGCATTTAAGGCCCGGCTGGTCGCGCAGAACCAGCAACCCGAAACACTGGCCAGCTGAGCCGCGCAAGGAGAGATCACATGGCAAGAATCATCGGTGGCCTGACCACCTCTCACGTACCGGCCATTGGCGGCGCCATCGCGCGCGGGGCGCAGCAAGAGCCCTACTGGAAGCCGTTTTTCGATGGTTTCCTGCCGGTGCGCCAGTGGCTCGATGAGGTCAAGCCCGATGTAGCCGTTGTGTTCTACAACGACCACGGGCTGAACTTCTTCCTGGACAAAATGCCGACTTTCGCTGTTGGCGCCGCGCCCGAATACCGCAATGCCGACGAGGGCTGGGGCATTCCCACGCTGCCACCATTCAAGGGGATTCCGCAGCTGTCCTGGCACATCATCGAGCACCTGGTCGAGCATGAGTTCGACATCACGACCTGCCAGGAGATGTTGGTGGACCACGCCTTTACCTTGCCGCTCAAGCTGTTCTGGCCCGAGGGCGAGTGTCCGGTCACGACGGTGCCGATCTGCATCAATACAGTGCAGTTTCCGCTGCCCAGCGCCAAGCGCTGCCTGGACTTGGGCAAGGCTGTCGGCCAGGCCATTGCATCGTGGGATAGCGACAAGAAGGTGGTGGTGATCGGCACGGGGGGCCTGAGTCATCAGCTCGACGGCGAGCGGGCCGGCTTCATCAACAAGCCGTTCGACCTGAAATTCATGGACAGCTTGATCGATGAACCCGACTGGGCCACGCAATACAGCATCCACGAACTGGTCGAAAAGACCGGCACCCAGGGCGTGGAACTGCTGATGTGGCTGGCCACGCGCGGTGCCGTGCCGGGCAAGGTCCGCAAGGTGCACACCAACTACCACATCCCCATCTCCAACACGGCGGCTGGGATGATGGCGCTGGAAGCGGTGGTCTGATCTATCAGGCCAGCCGCGACGGCGCAAGCATCGCGACTGTCAGCCCGAACGCGCCAATGTGCTTCGGAATGGGCAAGCCGCGCGCCAGTGCGGCGCACGCCTCGCCCATCGCGGCCGAGGTCTGGATGCCGTAACCGCCCTGCGCCGCGACCCAGAAGAAGCCGGGCACACTTGGGTCGAAGCCGCCGACCAGGTCACCATCAGTCACAAACGAGCGCAGCCCCGCCCAGGTGCGTGTGGGCCGGCGGATCTCGAGCGTGGTCATCTCCTCGATCCGGTGGATGGCCAGCGCGATATCGAGTTCCTCCGGCTGCACATCCTGCGGTTCGACCGGATCGGCATTGGCCGGCGAGCCCAGCAGCATGCCGGCATCGGGCTTGAAGTACCAGTCTTCCTCGGCACCGAATACCAGCGGCCAGCCGGCGGTGGCGATGCCTTCGGGCGGCGCGAAGATCATTGCGGAACGGCGCTTTGGTTGCAGACCTATCGGGCGCACGCCGGCCAGCGCGGCGACCCGGTCGGCCCACGCACCGGCTGCATTGAGCACGACGGGCGCCTCCCACGCGCGGTCGCCTGCGCGAACCTGCCACAGGCCCGAGGCGCGATGCAAGGATGTGACGCCGGCATCGCAAACCACGCTGCCGCCCGCGCGTCGCATTCCGCGCAGGTAACCCTGGTGGATCGCATGCACATCCATATCGGCGGCATCGGGTTCGAACACCGCACCCATGACCTTGTCCGGCCGCAGCACAGGCACTTGGGCAAGGGCGGCCGCTTGGTCCAGCAATCGGGCGCGGGGGGACATGGCGCGCAGCACGTCCCAATGCTCGGCGAGCTGCGCCTCCTGTCCCGGGCTGGCGACCATCATTGCGCCGCGTGGCGACAGCACAGGATGCTCGCTGAAGCCGGCGGCCGGCGCCTGCAGGAACGCCCGGCTGGCCAGCGTCAACGCCCGCACTTGCGGCGTTCCGTAGCTTTCCATGAAAAGGGCCGCCGAGCGCCCCGTGGAGTGGTAGCCCGGCTGCGACTCCCTTTCCAGCAGGATCACCCGGCCGTGGGGCGCCAGCCAGTAGCCGGTGGACGCGCCGGCAATGCCGCCGCCGATGATGACGAAATCGGCCCGTTCAGGCATCTACGTTCCTCGCGCGGTGTACTGCCGCCAAAACTGTTGGTCACAGTGTATCGACACGGACGCACGTAGCCCGGCGATTGAGTGGACCTGGCATGACGTTCAACCGGACGGTTACGCTGGCGTTAAACCCAATCTGGGTATTAAAATGCCCAAAATGGGTATAGAGACTCCTTCCTTCACCGCGCCGGCCACGATGGCGCAAGCCCTGTTCAGCGGCACCCAGCAGCGCGTCATCGGGCTCCTGTTCGGCCAGCCGGACCGGAGTTTCTATTCGACGGAACTGATAGGCCTGGCCGGCATCGGCTCCGGCGCGGTACAGCGCGAATTGGCGCGGCTAGCCGCAAGTGGGTTGGTGACGGTTCGCATGGTCGGCAACCAGAAGCACTACCAGGCCAATGCCGACTCTCCGATCTACGACGAGCTCTGTGGCATCGCGCGCAAGACGGTCGGGCTTGCGGAACCGCTGCGCGAAGCGCTTGCGCCGTTGGCGAAGCAAATCAGGGCTGCGTTCGTCTTCGGCTCCGTTGCAAAGAAGCAGGACACCGCTGCCAGCGACATCGATTTGATGCTGGTCAGTGACAGCCTGAGCTACGGCGATACCTTTCTGGTGCTGGAGTCGGCGAGCGCACGGCTCGGCCGGGCTATCAATCCCACTATCTATACGCACAAGGAGTTGGTCAAGCGCATCAAGCTGGGCGAGGCATTCGTCACCCGGGTCTTGGCCCAGCCCAAGGTCTGGCTGATGGGAAGCGAAGATGAACTCCGCGTTTGAGAATCTGGCAGGTCCTGGCAAGCCTTTGCGGGCCGAACCGCCGGACGCCAAGGAGTTCGCGGGCCTGAAACGGTCTGCGATGGCGAGGTTGAAGGACGCACAAAACTCGACCCTGTCGGTCGAGAGTAGATTCGACCTGGCCTACAACGCGACTCATGCGCTCTGTCTGGCGGCGCTACGCTGGCACGGGTATCGTTCGTCCAATCGCTACATCGTCTTTCAGCTCTTGCCTCACACCCTCGGATTGGGCCCCGAGGTGTGGCGCTTGCTCTCTAAATGTCACGACATTCGCAACTTGGGCGAATACGAAGGTGACCTGAACGTGGACGAACGCATCACGGCAGACTTGGTTGCCGCATGCCTGAAGGTCGCCGAAAAATTGGCTGCATTGGAGTAGCAGGAGCACGCCTGTGCCGGACGCGCCAAAAAAAGCAACGTATCGTGCGGCTTTCGGGGATGTCGCCGGATCAAAGCGTGTCGATGAACGACCGCAGCTTGTCACTCCGGCTCGGGTGCTTCAGCTTGCGCAGCGCCTTGGCCTCAATCTGGCGGATGCGCTCGCGCGTGACGTCGAACTGCTTGCCGACTTCTTCCAGCGTGTGGTCGGTGCTCATCTCGATGCCGAAGCGCATGCGCAGCACCTTGGCTTCGCGCGGCGTCAGGCTGTCTAGGATGTCCTTGACCACATCGCGCAGGCCGGCCTGCATGGCCGCTTCGATCGGCGCGGTGTTGGTGCTGTCCTCGATGAAATCGCCCAGGTGGCTGTCGTCGTCGTCGCCGATCGGCGTCTCCATCGAGATCGGCTCCTTGGCGATCTTCATGATCTTGCGGATCTTGTCTTCCGGGATCTCCATCTTGGCCGCCAGGATGCCGGCGTCGGGCTCGAAGCCGAACTCCTGCAGATGCTGGCGCGAGATGCGGTTCATCTTGTTGATGGTCTCGATCATGTGCACCGGGATGCGGATCGTGCGTGCCTGGTCGGCAATCGAGCGGGTGATGGCCTGCCGGATCCACCAGGTGGCGTAGGTGGAGAACTTGTACCCGCGCCGGTATTCGAACTTGTCCACCGCTTTCATCAGGCCGATGTTGCCCTCCTGGATCAGGTCCAGGAACTGCAGGCCGCGGTTGGTGTACTTCTTGGCGATGGAGATCACCAGCCGCAGGTTGGCCTCGATCATTTCCTTCTTGGCTTCGCGCGAGCTGGCCTCGCCCTCGTTCATGCGCTTGTTGATGTCCTTGAGCTGGGCCAGCGGCACCACGACGCGCGACTGGATGTCAGTCAGTTTTTGCTGCAGTTCCTGGATCGGCGGGATGTTGCGGGCAATGATGATCGACCAGGGTTTGCCGGCGGAAGCCTGCTTCTCGACCCATTTGAGGTTCAGCAGGTTCGCCGGGAAATCCTTGATGAAGGTTTCCTGCGGCATGCCGCACTTGTCCACGATGATGCGGCGCAGCTCGCGCTCTTTCTTGCGCACGTCGTCGACCTGGCCGCGCACCATATCGCACAGCTTTTCAATGGTCTTGGCCGTGAAACGGATGGTCATCAGTTCTTCGGACAGGGCGTGCTGGGCCTTCACGTACGAGGGCGTGCCGTAGCCCTCCTTGTCGTAGACCTTGTGCACCTTCTCGAACATCGACAGGATGCGGTCGAACCGCTCCAGCGCCTGGGTCTTGAGTTCTTCGAGCTTCTTGGTCAGCGCCTTGGAGCCGCCATTGCCGTCGTCGTCGTCATCGGCGTCGAACTCATCGAAATCTTCCTCGGCCACGTAGTCGTCGGCCTCATTCGGGTTGGAGAAGCCATCCACCACCGTGGAGATGACGACCCGGCCTTCGCGAATTTCATTGGCCAGCCGCAGGATTTCGGCGATGGTGGCAGGGGAAGCCGAAATGGCCTCCATCATGGCCATCAGGCCACCTTCGATGCGCTTGGCGATTTCGATTTCGCCTTCGCGCGTGAGCAGCTCCACCGTGCCCATCTCGCGCATGTACATGCGAACCGGATCGGTGGTGCGGCCGAATTCGCTGTCCACGGTGGACAGGGCCGCTTCGGCTTCTTCTTCGGCTTCTTCTTCAGTCGCTGCCGTGGGGCCGGTGTTGGTCAGAAGCAGGGTTTCGGCGTCGGGTGTCTGTTCGTACACCGCCACGCCCATGTCGTTGAGCATGGAGACCACGACTTCCAGCGTCTCGGCATCAACCAGCTTTTCAGGCAGGTGATCGGTAATTTCCGCGTGGGTGAGGTAGCCGCGGGTCTTGCCCAGCTTGATCAGGGTCTTCAGGCGCTGGCGGCGCTTGAGCATTTCCTCTTCGGTCAGGACGGTCTCGTCCAGGCCGAATTCCTTCATCAAGGCCCTTTCCTTGGCCTTGCTGATCTTCATGCGCAGCGGCTTGACCTTTTCGGTGGTCTCGGCCACCAGCTCACCGGCCAGATCGTCCTCGATGTCCGACATGTCCATGTCATCGCCTGGTTTGCCGCCCTGCTTTGCCTCGACAGCGTTCTTGGGCTTGCGACCACGCTTGGCGCCGGCCTGGGGTGCCGTTTCGGTCGATGCAGCCGCGGCCTTGGGCGGACGCCCGGGCTTCTTCTTCACGACTTCCGGGGCGGCGGCCTTTGCGGGTTTCTTCAGTTCCTCTTTGGCGACGGGTTTCGCGGCTTTGGCGGAAGACTTGGTTGACGGCACGGGTTTGACTACTTTCGTTGCTGGCTTGGCGGCGATCTTCACGACCTTCAGAGCGGGCTTCTTGGCCTTGGCTGATGCTTTGACCGATTTAGGGGCGACAGGTTTCGCGGCGGGCTTCGCAGGCTTTGCGGACTTTTGAGCGGGCATGGAAATACACCTCGGTACGTCAAAGAAATCAGAAACACAAATGCGCCACGACAACCCGGCGCGGGTGGATGAACCGGGACGGTCAGACCGGCCGGCACTCAGGGGCAAGATGGGTGGGCGAACATTTGGAGTGCAGTTCCTTGCGGGGAGGTGGCCGGTCGGGCGCATATGTCCGCGGTTGGCCGGTGTCCGGAGGTGCTGCTGTCGCTCTTGCCGCTAGCAAACCCTAAATTATACCAGCGCGGCCATTTTTCAAGTACCGGCTGGGTCCGGGGCGAGCAAAGTCTCGAGTGCGCGGCGCCGGTTTTGCAGCTCGCGGTAGTGTTCCAGGGCCTTTGGATCAGTCGCGGCGGCTTCGATTGCTTCGGTCTCCTGCACCTTGATGCGCTCGACCAGCATGCGGTTGAGCAGGTCCGTCAACTCGACCGCGGATTCGGCGCCTTGCGGCCCCAGCGCCTGTGCATCGGTCATCAATTTGAGAGCCAGCGCCTCCGTAGGGTGGCCCCGCAGGCCCTCGCGCAACGCGCCCCAGGGTAGCGGACCGTGCTCGTGCAACTGGCTGTCCAGCCAGGCGAACAGCTCCCCGTGCGGCGGCGGCAGCTCGCACAGCATGGCGTGGTTTTCGTGGGACAAGGTATCCCAGGCGGCCGCATCGCCGAGGATTACCCGCGCGGCGTGGTCCGCCCGGCTCGAGGGCAGCACCCGGCCCGGGAGCCGACGCCGTTGCGTGCCTGGGCGGGGTTTCGGCCGGTAGACCATCTCGCCGCTTGGGCGGTAGTCGGCCTTGCCGGGATGGCTTGGCGCGATCCGCCCGCCGCCGACCGCTGCGGCGCCCCAGAGGCCAGACAGTTCACGGCCGTCAAGCTGAACCTGGTCCGCGATTTCCGCCAGCAACTGACGCTTGAGCGCGCCTTCGGGCAGCAGCGTCCACAGCGGCCGCGCATTGGCGGCCATATGGGCGCGACCCTCGGCTGTCGAGAGGTCGCAGCCCTCGCGTGCGACCTCCAGCAGGAAGCGCGACAAGGGGGTGGCCTCGCTCACATAGCGTGCAAAGGCCTCATTGCCAAACTCGCGGATATAGCTGTCCGGGTCGTGCTCAGGCGGCAGGAACAGGAACTTCACGGTGCGCACGTCGGTGGCGTAAGGCAGGGCACCGTCGAGCGCCTTGCGCGCCGCCCGGCGGCCTGCCTCGTCGCCATCGAAGCTGAATACGACCGAATCGGTAAAACGGAAGAGCTTCTGAACGTGGTCGTTGGTGCATGCAGTGCCCAGGGTGGCCACGGCATTGGGAAAGCCCAGCTGGGCCAGGGCCACCACGTCCATGTAGCCCTCGGTCACCAGCACGTAGCCGTGCTCGCGCAGCGCATGGCGCGCCTCGAACAGCCCGTAAAGCTCCCGGCCCTTGCTGAAGACGGGTGTTTCCGGTGAATTCAGGTACTTGGGCGTTCCTTCGCCCAACACTCGGCCGCCAAACCCGATGCATTCGCCCTTGACGTTGCGGATCGGGAACATGACGCGGTCGCGGAAGCGGTCGTAGCGCTTAGCCTGCCCCGGACCTGATCCGGGGTGCTCTTCATTGACGATCACCAGCCCGCTTTCGGCCAGCAGCGGGTCGTCGTAGTTGGGGAAGACGCTGGCCAGGCTGCGCCAGCCTTCGGGCGCATAGCCCAAACCAAATTGCCTGGCGATCTCGCCGGAAAGCCCGCGGCCCTTGAGGTAGGCCACCGCCCGGGGCGAATTCTTCAGGTGCTTTCGATAGGCCTCGCCCGCCTTTTCCAGTACATCGGACAGCGTGGCCTGCTTCTCGCGTTGCTGCGCCGCCCGCTCGCGATCCTGGGGCGACGCGTCGTCCGCCGGCACCGGCATGCCGTACTGTTGCGCCAGGTCGCGCACGGCCTCGACAAAGTCCATGCCTGCATGTTCCATGAGAAAACTGATGGCATTGCCGTTCTTGCCGCAGCCGAAACAGTGGTAGAACTGCTTGCTGGGGCTGACCGAGAAGGAAGGTGACTTTTCCGCGTGGAAAGGGCACAGCCCCATGTAGTTGGCGCCGCCCTTCTTGAGCTGCACGTAGCGCCCGACGATTTCGACCACGTCGGTGCGAGCCAGCAATTCCTGGATGAATGACTGCGGGATGGCCATGGCTGTTTACAAAGAGACTACGCTATCGGCACACCGGCAGCACCGGGAAATATTTGGAGCCAAGGCCATGACCAGCATTTTCGACCAGGACCTGCCGCGCAACGAGGCTAATTTCGCGCCGCTGTCTCCGCTGTCGTTCATCGAGCGGGCCGCGCAGGTCCATCCTCTGCGCACGGCCGTGGTCCACGGCGGGCTACGCCGCACCTGGAGCGAAACCTACAGCCGTTGCCGGCAATTGGCCAGCGCCTTGTCCCGCCACGGGGTGGGCAAGGGCGACACCGTGGCAGTGATGCTGCCCAACACCCCCCCGATGGTGGAGGCGCATTTCGGCATCCCGATGGCCGGCGCGGTGCTCAATGCCCTCAATACCCGGCTTGACGCCGAAACCATCGCCTTCATGCTGGATCACGGCGAAGCCCGCGTGGTCATCGTCGACCCGGAATTTGCCGGCGTGATGAAGAAGGCGATTGGCCTGCGCAAGCGGACCGCGCCGTTGCTGGTCATCGACGTGGAGGATGCGGTTTACAGCGGCCCGGTCGAGCGCATCGGCAGCCTGGATTACAACGCTTTCGTGGCCGGCGGCGATGCCCATTTCGAGTGGCAACTACCCGGTGACGAATGGGATGCCATCGCCCTGAACTACACCAGCGGCACGACGGGGAACCCCAAGGGCGTTGTGTACCACCATCGTGGCGCTGCCATCAATGCCATCTCCAACATCCTTGAGTGGGACCTGCCCAAGCATCCGGTTTACCTCTGGACGCTGCCGATGTTCCATTGCAATGGCTGGTGCTTCCCCTGGACCGTGGCGGCGCGTGCCGGTGTCAATGTCTGCCTGCGCCGGGTCGAGGCCGGCGCGATCATGGATGCCATCCGGCGGCACGGCGTCACTCACTATTGCGGCGCGCCCATCGTGCACGGCCTGCTGGTCAACGCGCCGGATGAAATGAAGGCGGGTCTGCCTGGCGGCGTCAAAGCCATGGTGGCCGGCGCGGCGCCACCGGCTTCGATGATCGAAGGCATGGAGCGCATGGGGTTCGACCTGACCCACGTCTACGGCCTGACCGAGGTCTACGGCCCCGCCACGGTGTGCGCCAAGCACCGCGAGTGGGACGACATGGACATCGGAGAGCGCGCCCGCCTGAATGCCCGCCAGGGTGTGCGCTACCACCTGCAGCGCGACGCCCGTGTGATCGAGCCGATCACCATGCAACCGGTGCCGATGGATGGCGAAAGCATGGGCGAGATCATGTTCCGCGGCAATATCACGATGAAGGGCTATCTGAAGAATCCAGCAGCCACTCAAGAGGCGTTCTCGGGAGGCTGGTTCCACACCGGTGACCTAGCGGTGCAAAGCCCGGACGGCTACATCAAGATCAAGGATCGCAGCAAGGACATCATCATTTCGGGTGGCGAGAACATATCGTCCATCGAAGTGGAAGACGTGCTCTACCGGCATCCGGCAGTGCTGGCTGTCGCGGTGGTGGCCAAGCCCGACGCGCGGTGGGGTGAGACTCCCTGCGCCTTCGTTGAACTGAAGGCGGGCGCGTCCACCACTGCGCAAGAGATCATTGCGCATTGCAAGAAGCACCTTGCTGGTTTCAAGGTACCTCGCGCGGTGGTGTTCTGCGAACTGCCCAAGACCTCGACCGGCAAGATCCAGAAGTTCGAGCTGCGCAAACAGGCAGGCTCGGCGGCGGCAATCGACGTATAGATCTCTGGCCGGGCTCATACTGGCGCCATGCACCTGATCAGCCCCCAAGCAGCCTATGTTCTGCGGCGACCGGGCGCATTTGCCTGGCGTGTGCTGACTTCGTTCCGGCGCAACCAGGGACTGCTGCTGGCCGGGGCCGTTGCCTACTACGCGCTGCTGTCGATCGTGCCGCTGATGATCCTCACGGTGATCGCGCTGTCGCAGGTGATCGACCAGGCCGAACTGCTGCAAACCCTGGGCCGCTACCTGGCCTGGCTGATGCCCGGCCAATCGGACGCGATCATCGGTGAGCTGGAAAATTTTTTGCTGCACCGCGACGTCATCGGCTGGGTCCTGCTGGTAACGATGCTCTTCTTCAGTTCGCTGGCTTTCACGGTGCTGGAAAACGCCATGTCGGTCATCTTCCTGCATCGCTTTGCCGTGCGACACCGCCGCTACATCGTCTCGATGTTGCTGCCCTACTGCTACATCCTGTGCCTGGGCTTCGGCTTGCTGATCGTCACCCTGGTGGCCGCGGGCCTGCAGGCCATGGGGCAGGAGAGCATCAATTTTCTGGGCCGGGAGTGGTCGCTCAGCGGCGTCTCGGGCATGCTGCTCTACCTGCTGGGGCTGGCCGGCGAAATTGTAGTGCTCAGCTCGGTCTATATGGTGATGCCGGTGGGGCGCCTCTCGTGGCGCCGGGCGTTGCTGGGCGGCGCCACCGCCGCGCTGCTGTGGGAGCTGACCCGCCATGTCCTGGTGTGGTATTTCGGAACGCTTTCGCAGGTCAACGTGGTCTACGGTTCCCTGACAACCGCGATCGTGGTGCTGCTCAGCCTGGAGATCGCGGCCACCCTTTTGCTGCTGGGAGCCCAGGTGATATCCGAGTTCGAGCGGATCGACCAGCCGCCGCAACCCGCGCCCGTCGTTGCGCCGCCTATCGAGTGAGGCGCACAATTGCGGCAGAATCCTGCCCAGAGTGGCTGCCACTCCCAGGTTCTTCCCTACTTTCTGGAGATGACGAACATGAATAAAGCCTTTCCCCGATTCGCGCTGGGCGCGCTGGTTGCGTTGGGTGCGGCCGTGGCCATGCCACCCACGCGGGCAAGACGCTCGATGCCATCAAGGCGCGCGGCCAGCTTGTCTGTGGCAACAATCCCAATCTGGCCGGTTTCTCCGCCGCGGACAGCCAGGGCAACTGGTCAGGGCTCGATGTCGACATCTGCAAGGCGATCGCCGCCACGGTGCTCAGCGATGCCACCAAGGTCAAATGGGTTCCGCTCAATGCCTCGCAGCGGTTTGCGGTTCTGCAGTCAGGCGAGATCGATATCCTGTCGCGCAACACCACCTGGACGCTGACACGCGACGCGTCGCTGGGCCTGAGCTTTACCGGCGTGACCTACTACGACGGCCAGGGCTTCATGGTGCCCAAGAAGGGCAAGGTCAAGATCACCAGCGCCAAGCAGCTCAAGGGCGCCACCGTGTGCGTGCAGTCGGGTACCACGACCGAAAAGAACCTCAACGATTTCTCCAAGGCCAATAACCTGAACATCAAGCCTGTCGTGTTCGACACGCAGGAGGCCACCAACAAGGCCTACTTCGCGGGACGCTGCCAGGCCTACACCACCGATGCCTCGGGGCTGGCGTCCATCCGCAACAAGGAAGCGAGCAATCCGGACGATCACGTGATCCTGCCCGACCTGATTTCCAAGGAGCCACTGGGCCCTTCGGTGCGCCGGGGTGACGACGAGTTCTTCGCCATCGCCAAGTGGGTGGTGTTCGCGCTGATCGAGGCCGAGGAATACGGCATCACGCAGGCCAACGTCGAACAGATGAAGTCGAGCAACGACCCGGTGATCCAGCGCATTCTGGGCGTCTCGGAAGACACCGGCAAGCTGCTGGGTCTGGACAAGGACTGGGCCTACCGGGCGATCAAGGCCGTTGGCAACTACGGCGAGATCTTCGAACGCAACGTCGGCCCCAAATCGGCGCTCAAGCTGCCGCGCGGCGCCAACAACCTGTGGAACAAGGGCGGCCTGATGTACGCCCCGCCGGTTCGCTGAAGCATCCCGCCGCGCCGCGCGCCTGATGCCGCCGCCACCCAGGACACGCCGCTGGAGCTGGCGCAGCCAGGCTTTCCGCGGCGTGGTCTATCAGATCGTCACGCTCGCGCTGCTGCTGGCGGCGGCCGGTTACCTGCTGCACAACACGCTGGACAACATGCGGCTGCGCGGCATCCAGAGCGGCTTCGACTTCATTACCCAGCCGGCTGGTTTCGCCATTGGCGAGAGCATGCTGCCGTTCGATTCGTCCGAGAGTTACGGCAAGGCGTACCTGGTCGGGCTGACCAATACGCTGCGCGTGGCGTTGGCCGGCATCGTTGCAGCCACGACGCTTGGCACGCTGATCGGGATCGGCAGGCTTTCCCGCAATCTGCTGGTGCGCACGCTGTGCGGGGCCTACGTGGAGACGATCCGCAACGTGCCGCTGCTGCTGCAGCTTTTCATGTGGTACTTTGTCCTGACTGAGCTGCTGCCCCAGATCGAGTCGGCTTTGCAGCCGTTGCCATCGGTGTTCTTCAGCAAGAACGGATTGCAGTTTCCGCTTCCGGAATGGGCCCCGGGGCATTGGGGCACGCTGGCCGGGTTTGGGGCAGGTGCCCTGGCAGCCTGGGGCTGGGCCCGGCTCGCACGGCTGCGGCGCGAGTCTACCGGGCAGCTGCTGCCGGTCGTGATTCCTGGCCTGGGCCTGGTGGTCGCACTCGCGCTGCTTGGCTGGGTCCTTGGCGGTTCTCCCGCGGCGCTTGATCTGCCCGAACACACCGATGTCAATGTGGTGGGCGGCGGCGCAGTGACGCCCGAGTACCTGACGGTGCTTTTCGGCCTGTCCATCTACACGGCCGCCTACATTGCCGAAGTCGTCCGTGCGGGCATCCAGTCGGTGGCATTCGGGCAGCATGAAGCCGCGGCTGCGCTCGGCCTGTCGCGCAGCCACGAATTGCGCCTGGTGCAATTGCCGCAAGCGCTGCGCGTGATCATTCCGCCCCTGACCAGCCAGTACCTCAACCTGATCAAGAATTCGTCGCTTGCCGTGGCCGTGGGCTACCCTGATCTGGTCTCCATCAGCGCGACGTCGCTCAACCAGACCGGACGGGCGATCGAATGCATTTCGCTGGTCATGGCCTGCTATCTCACGCTGTCGCTGCTGACCTCGGCCGTGATGAACTTCTACAACCGCCGCGCGCGCTTCAAGGACCGTTGATGGCCGCCAGCAGTGAATTTGTCGCGATCGCAGGCCGGCCACCGCCGGGACTGAACCTGGGCGCATTGGCCTGGGTGCGGCGTGGCTTCTTTGACGGCTGGGCCAACACGGCGTTGACTCTGGGCGTTCTGGGCTTTCTGGCCCTTGCCCTGCCGCCTCTGATGGACTGGGCCGTGTTCAACGCCGTGCCGACGGCCGACAACGCCGCCTGCCGGGCTGCGCATGGCGTGGGCGCTTGCTGGGGCGTGGTGGCCGAGAAAGGCCGGCTGATCCTGTTCGGCCGCTATCCCTTCGCCGAGCAATGGCGGCCGCTGCTTGCCAGCTTGCTGCTGGTCCTGCTGCTGGTGGCAAGCTGCCTTCGCCCGTTCTGGCGGGCCTGGCTGGCGCTCGCCTGGGTGGTCATCTTCGCCGCCTTCTTCGTGCTGATGCGCGGCGGCATGTTCGGTCTCACGCCGGTCGAGACCGACCGCTGGGGTGGACTGCCGCTGACCCTGCTGTTGTCCAGCGTGAGCCTGGGCATTGCGTTTCCGCTTGCCGTGCTGGTGGCATTGGGCCGGACTTCGCCACTGCCCGCCATCCGCTCGGTGTGCGTCCTCTATGTGGAACTGGTGCGCGGCGTGCCCTTGATCTCGGTCCTGTTTATGGCCTCGTTCATCCTGCCTCTGTTCATGCCGCAGGGCCGAACCATCGATGTGCTGGTGCGGGTGCTGGTGGGCATGACACTGTTCACCGCGGCTTATCTGGCCGAAGTGGTTCGCGCGGGACTGCAGGCGCTGCCCAAGGGGCAGATCGAGGCGGCGCAGTCGCTAGGCCTTGGCTATTGGCAAATGCAGCGCAAGATCATCCTGCCGCAGGCGCTGCGGACGGTGGTGCCGGCCATCGTCAACACCTTCATCGGCGCCTTCAAGGACACGTCGCTGGTGACGATCGTCAGCCTGTACGACCTCACGGGTGCGGTGCAACTGGCGCTGGGCGACGCCGACTGGCGCAAGTTCTTCCTCGAAGGTCAGCTGTTCGTCGCGGCCATCTATTTTGTCGCCTGCTTCGCCATGTCGCGCTACAGCCGCTGGCTTGAGCAACACCTGAACACGGGCACCCGACGACAATGAAGGCAACATGAGCAACGAAGCGCCGATCATCCAATTTGCGGGCGTCAACAAGTGGTACGGAGAGTTCCACGTGTTGCGCGACATCGACCTGGCGGTGGCGCCGGGAGAGCGCATCGTCATCTGCGGCCCGTCGGGCTCGGGCAAGAGCACACTGATCCGCTGCATCAACCGGCTCGAAGAACACCAGCAGGGCCGGGTGGTGGTCGATGGCATCGAACTGGGCGACGACGTGAAGGCGATCGAGGCTGTGCGGCTCAAGGTCGGCATGGTGTTCCAGCAATTCAACCTGTTCCCACACCTCACTGTGCTCGAGAACCTCACGCTGGCGCCGATGTGGGTGAGCAAGGTTCCCAAGCGCGAGGCCGAGGAGCGCGCCATGCAGCAGCTCACGCGGGTGCAGATCTCGGAGCAGGCCCTGAAATATCCACTGCAGCTTTCCGGTGGGCAACAACAGCGCGTGGCGATTGCCCGGGCCCTGTGCCTGACACCCAAGATCATGCTGTTCGACGAGCCGACTTCGGCGCTGGACCCCGAGATGATCAACGAGGTGCTGGACGTGATCGTCGAGCTGGCAGGGCAGGGCATGACGATGCTGTGCGTGACGCACGAAATGGGGTTTGCCCGTTCGGTGGCCGACCGCGTGATATTCATGGATCAGGGCCAGATCGTCGAGCAGAACACGCCCGCCGAGTTCTTCGGCAACCCTCAGCGCGAGCGTACCCGCGACTTCCTCTCCAAAATCCTGACCCAGTGATCGCCCGGCGCGCCTAGTCGCCCATCACGACGCCCTCGCGCCGCGGGTCCGCCCCGCCAAAGAAGCCGGTCGCCGTGCGCTGGATGCCTTGCAGGCCGCTGGTGAGGTCCTGTTCGCGCACATCATGGCCGCGCGCCTGCAGGGCCTGGATCGTCGTCGCTGGAAAACGCTTTTCTTCCAGCAACGTCGGACCGTTGAGCGATCCGAAATTGGGCAGGTTGATTGCCTGCTGCACGTTCATGCCCCAGTTGAGCGTGGCATAAAGTGTCTTGGCGGTGTAGTGGATGATCACCGCACCGCCCGGGCTCCCGGTGGTCAGCACCAATTGCCCGGTTGCCTTGTCGAACACCAGGGTCGGCGCCATCGCCGATCGCGGCCGCTTGCCGCCCTGGACGCGATTGGCGATCGGCGCGCCCGTGGCGTCGGCCGGCACGAAGCTGAAATCGGTCAGTTCGTTGTTCAGCAGAAAACCGCCGGGCAGACCTTTGCCGCGGTTGACCATTAACCCGGAACCCCAAAATCCCTCGATCGTTGTCGTCATGGCGATCGCGTTGCCATAGGGGTCGATGATGGAAATGTGCGACGTGCCCGATTCGTATTGATCGGGCATCGGGGCAAAGCTGGTCACGGTGCCCCCGGGTCTGCCGGGGGCGGCGGTTTTCATGCTGCGCTCGCCGATCAGACTTGCCCGGCTGGCGAGGTAGCGCGGCTCAAGCAGTGCCATCCAGCCGCCAGTCGGTGCAGGCACAAAGTCGGGATCCCCGAGAAATTGGGCGCGGTCGGCGTACGCCAGTCTCGACGCCTCGGTGTACAGGTGCAGCCAGTCTGCGCCGGGGATGCTGTTTTCCAAGGGGAGCGCCGTCGCCCCGGTTGTGCTGAGCATGCCCAGGATCTGGGCTACTGCGATCGCACCCGAACTGGGTGGCGGCATGCCGCAAACGCGATAGTCCTTGCCGGTCGCCCGGTAGTCGGTGCAGATGGGCTCGCGCTTCTTCGCCTGGTAGGCGGCCAGATCCGAAAGTGCCAACGCGCCCGGGTTCGACGGATGATTGCGGACCTTGTCGACGATCGCATCGGCCATTTCACCTTCCAGCAATGCCTTTGATCCATCGGCCGCGATGCGCCTGAGTACTGCCGCAAGCTCAGGGTTCTTCAGCACGTGGCCAACGGGCCACGGTTGACCAGCGCTGTCGTAGAAATAGGCCCGTGCGGACGGGTCGCTCTTGAGGTGCTCAGCTGGCACCAGAAGCGTGAAGAGTCTGGGACTGATCTTGAAGCCGTTCTCGGCCAATGCGATCGCCGGCTCGAACAGCCGGGCCCAGGGGAGCTTGCCATATTGGCGATGGGCCATTTCAAGCATGCGCACGGCGCCTGGTGTGCCGACCGAACGGCCGCCATTCACGGCCTCCCGGAAGCCTATTGGCTTGTCGTCGGCACCGATGAAGAGCCGCTCCGTCGCCGCCGCCGGCGCGGTTTCCCGGCCGTCGAAGGCTTCGACATCGCGGCCATTGAAGTGCAGCAGGAAGGCGCCCCCGCCGATGCCGCTGGATTGCGGTTCGACCAGGGTCAGGACCATCTGGACGGCAATAGCGGCGTCCACGGCCGAGCCGCCCGCCTTCAGGACCTGGTAGCCCGCATCCGTGGCCAACGGGTTGGCTGCGGCGACTGAGAATTTGCGCGTCGCCCAGCCCGGCTTTTCGGTATAGCCTGATGAGCCCTCGGGCTGGAGGAAGGCATCAGTCGGCGCCGGCGCGCGGTAGCTGAATGAGCCAGGTGTCGAGCAAGCCGCCAGCAGAGCCAGCGCGACCACTGACAGCCGCCTGCCCGACACAGCCAGTCCGCTCACGCGCGCGTTCGTCGGGGCACTGCTCATGGCGGTTCAGCGCGGCGCCAGGCGGATTGCACCATCCAGGCGAATCACTTCGCCGTTGAGCATGTCGTTCTCGAAGATATGCCTGGCGAGTTTGGCGTAGTCTTCGGGCGTTCCCAGGCGCGAGGGGAAGGGCACACTGGCAGCCAGTGCGTCCTGCACGGCCTGGGGCATGCCGAACATCATCGGTGTGCCGAAGATTCCGGGGGCGATGGTCATGTTGCGGATGCCGTTGCGTGCCAGATCGCGCGCGACAGGCAGCGTCATGCCCACCACGCCACCTTTTGAAGCGCTGTAAGCCGCCTGGCCGATCTGGCCATCGTAGGCTGCGACTGAGGCGGTGGAAATCATCACGCCGCGCTCACCTGTGGCCTCCGGTTCGTTCTTGCACATGGCGTCGGCGGCCAGGCGGATCATGTTGAAGCTGCCCACCAGGTTGACCATGATGGTCTTGCTGAACACGCCCAGGTTGTGGGCGCCGTTCTTGCCCACGGTCTTTTCGGCTGGCGCAATGCCTGCGCAGTTGACCAGTCCCATGAGCTTGCCCAGGGACACCGCCTTGGCCACGACAGCCTGGCCATCGGCCTCCTGGCTTACGTCGCATTTGACGAACGCGCCGCCGATCTCACGCGCGATTGCCTCGCCCTTGTCGGCCTGCATGTCAGCGATGACGACCGTGCCGCCCTGTGCCGCCAGCATGCGCGCCGTGCCCTCACCGAGGCCTGAAGCGCCGCCGGTGACGATGAATACCTTGCCCTTGATCTCCATGATTGACTCCGAAGTTGACCCGTCCATTATTGCGGACGCGCATGGCTGCCCGCTGACAAAGCCCAGGTGAACGACAATTGTGCGAATGAAAGTCAGGTCTCGTAGCGGGCAGGCTGTCGGCTGGCTGGTGTCGGTCTTGATGGTGCTGCTGCTGGCTGGGTGCGCCTTCGGGCCCAGGCCGGAGCCTTCGCCGCCCCCACCGCGTCCGGCCGCGTTGCGGCCGCCAAAGATCGGGCTGGCGCTGGGCGGCGGGGCAGCCCGCGGATTTGCCCACGTCGGCGTGATCCAGGCGCTCGAAGAGGCCGGCATTCGCCCTGACCTGGTGGTCGGAACCTCGGCGGGCAGCCTGGTCGCGGCGCTCTACGCGAGTGGCCGCACGGGGCCCCAGTTACAGCAGGTCGCCGAAACCATGGAAGAAGCCGACTTTACGGACTGGACCCTGCCGATTTTCAATCGGGGCATGCTGCGAGGCGAGTCGCTGGCCCGGTATGTGAATGCGCAGGTGGGCAATCGGTTGATCGAAAACATGTCACTGCCGCTGGGTATCGTTGCAACCGACCTCAACAGCGGCCTGGGTGTGCTGTTCCAGCGCGGTGACGCTGGCGCGGCAGTGCGGGCGTCCAGCGCGGTGCCCGCGCTGTTCATCCCGGTGAAGATCGGCGCGCGGGAATATGTCGACGGGGGGCTGGTCTCACCGGTGCCTGTGCGCTACGCGCGCCAGATGGGCGCGGACCTGGTGATTGCAGTCGACATCTCGAGCGCGCCGGAAGGCAACCCGGCCGGTGACAGCCTGCAGATCCTGCTGCAGACGTTTGCGATCATGGGCAGGAGCATCAATCGCCATGAGCTGCAGGAGGCCGATGTGGTGGTGCGGCCGGCGCTGGCGGGCGTTGGCGGCGCCGACTTCGCCGCGAGGCGCCGCGCCATCGATGCGGGACGGCTTGCGATGCGCGAGCTGCTGCCCCAGCTCAGGGCCGCCATGGAAGCGAAGACCCGATAAAAAAAGCCCCAGTCTTGCGACTGGAGCTTGAAGGATCCCTGAACCACTGAAGGTGTCGAAAGGACCCGAGGAGACAACC